>JABLXM010000080.1 GCA_013177815.1 Anaerolineae bacterium
GCTTTTTCGTTGGTGAACACCAAGACTGTGCTGATTTTCGGCATTGCATTTTCTGGAAATTCTTGTTGCATGAACTTGTGCATATCTGCCTGGGTGGCTTCCACTTCTAGATCGGGGCGACCTAAATTCTCTTGGGCGAATATTTTCAAGTAGATGTTGCCGCCTTTTTGCCGCCAACGATTTTTATCCTGATCATATTGGATCGTCCCGCCCTGGTAATAAGGTAGGATGATCCAAATTCCGGCGGGTCCGAGCAGCAAGTGGGATACGGGCGATGAGTAATGATAGATGGTGAATTTATTTTCCAATCCCTTCAGTGATTGGTTGATCATCTCATCCGGTCTGGGCGAGCGCCCCCAGCGGGTTGTGTAATAGATGCCGATTTGGGAGACGAAAAAACCGACCACCAGGGCTGCCATGGACCATGTTAGAAGGGAGGGATCATTCTGGGAGCCGTTCTGAAATGAGATCACTAGACCGACCGCCAAAATGGCTAAGCTCGAGAAGGTTGCAATTTGCCCAATGCGTTTATTGCGTTTGACCAAACTATGGTTAGTAATGATTTTCATGTTGTTAGTACCTTATCCGTTATCCCTGATTGTGTTCCAATATGCTTTCTTTTAGAACATCGAGTAGATTATTGTCAACAGCCAGGCGCGCGAGCTTGATAGCGTTGACCAAGGCGGCATCATCTGATCCGCCGTGCCCAATGAAAACATAACCGTTGACACCGAGCAACATCGCAGCACCTACTTCGGCTGGGTCCATCATCTTCCTGAGTGGCGTGAAAGCAGGTTTTACCAACAAGTAACCAAGTTTACGGGTTATGCTTGCAGTGATCTGTTCCCGCAGATTAGAAAGGATGAATTTGCCTACTGCTTCGCTTGTCTTTAGAAAAATATTGCCGCTGAAGCCATCCGCAACCAAAACATCGACTTTCCCAGCATAGACGTCTTTTGGTTCGACGTTCCCTGAGAAATTTATCCTGGAAGCGCGTATTAATTTGTGTGCTTGCCGAACCAATTCATTCCCTTTGCCATCCTCTTCTCCGTTTGATAGCAGTCCAACCCTGGGGTTCTCGATCCCCAATACGCATTTCGCATAGACACTACCCATTGTCGCAAATTCCAATAAGAAATCCGGACGGCAATCGGCGTTGGCGCCCGTATCCAGAAAAGCGCAGCGTCCCGTCTTTGTCGGTAAGGTAGTGGTAAGGGCTGGTCGGGATATCCCTTTTATTCTTCGGAATGTTGTAATAGCGTTAAAAAGCGCGCCGCCAGTATTGCCGGCGGTTACGAAAGCCCTTGCTTCTCCATTGGCGACCAGTTGCATTCCCACAGCCATGGAGTTTTCCGGCTTTTGCCTGGCGCTTTCGACTGCTTTTTCATCCATCTCAACGACATAGGGGGCATGAACAACCCGGATGGGCAGTTCGTCTTTGTTCATTGCGGTGATTTTGGGCAGGATGACAGGTTCATTTCCCACCAGGATGATCTCTTCCTGAAAACGATGCGTTGCCTTGATGGCAGCCAATAACTCGGGATCTGGGTGAGTATCACTACCCATTGCATCGAGAACAATACTCATGGTGCCCTCCAATCATCCATCGAAAAAGACGTTTCGAAATGTCGTTTCTTGACATTCCATTACTCCCGGTTATAATTGCCTTTGCTGCGCTGGTGCTGGAATTGGCAGACAGGCATGGTTGAGGGCCATGTGCCGCAAGGCGTGTGGGTTCAACTCCCACCCAGCGCATAAAACCGCCGATAAGGCGGTTTTTTTCATTACATATCCCGATCAACGATATACCTGGACAACTGCATTAACGCCTGCGTTTCTGGCTGATCGGGCAATACCGATAAATAATCGATGGCTTTACGACTAAATTCTTTTGCTTCTTCATGGGCGAGGATAAGGCAATCGCTTTTGACTACAGTATCAATCAGATTGTTGATGATGTCAACTTCTTCTGGGCAGATGCCTGATCGGATTTTCTGACTGAATTCAGTTTCGGGGTAACGTTCTGAATAGTAGATCAATGGTAATGTGATCAATCCTTGCCGAACATCGCTGCCAACTGGTTTGCCAAGGTGCTCCTGTTGGGAAGTGAAATCCAAGATATCGTCGATGATTTGAAAAGCCATTCCCAGGTGATAGCCGTATTTTGCTACCGAGTCCACAATGGTTGCATCGGCTAAGGATACCAGTGCTGCCGAAGTTGCGGATGTTTCGAAAAGAGAAGCTGTCTTTGAATAAATTCGGCGGTAATAATTTTCTCGATCGGCGGTGCAGTGACCGGTGAACAATTGAGTGACCTCGCCATCTACAATGATACTCAATGTTTTACCAAAGAGCTTCATCGCAGGGAGTGAGTTGGCTTCTGTTATCAATACGGCGGCACGAGAAAAGATGAAATCGCCTGTTAAAACTGTAGCTGCAGAGGACCATCTGGAATTTAATGTTGGCATCCCTCTACGCAGTATTGCACCATCGATCAAGTCATCATGTACAAGGGTAGCTGTATGCAGTAGTTCTATCGCTGCTGCAGCCGATATCAGGTAATCGCTATTACCATGTAAGATTTTGCCCAGCAGCAATATGATGGTGGGGCGAATTCGCTTCCCGCCGGATGATAATAGCAAGTCCAACGCGGCTTTAAAGTCAAGATTATACTCTTCAGCCTGAGCGATCATAATTTTCTCGACTTCATTGATCTCATCCTGGACGAGTGACGAAATACCCGCAAGCGATAGACTCACTTGACTGTCCCCCAATCAAATATAGTGTTGGCGTTAATTGATGAGATTTTAGCAATTTCGGTCGGTGTTCGGTCTTTTATCTCTGCTACTTTATCAACGATGATTGGAAGATATCCGGGCTCGTTACGCCGTCCCCGATGTGATTGCGGTGATAGAAACGGGGCATCGGTTTCCATCAATAGATAATTCTCATGGATATTTTTGACAACATCTCGACGTTCATCTGCCTTGGGAAAAGTAATCGAACCGTTGATGCCAATATAGAAATTAATATCAATTACCTTTTTCGCTTGTTCAATAGTCCCTTCGAAGGAATGGAAAACGCCGGGGATTTTCAGTCTGGAAGCAAGGTTGGTTTTTGAAAGCCATTTTGATACGAACTCGTAAAGATCATCAAAAGCCTGCCGGCAGTGAAGGATGACGGGCAAATTCTTTTCAGCAGCGAGGTCAAGTTGGTCTATAACAGCAGCTTGTTGAATCTCTCTCGGTGTTCGATCTCGGTAGTAATCTAATCCAATCTCTCCAATTGCGACAACTTTAGGATGCGAACACAGTTCTGACAACTCGTCCAGTGAGTTGATCTTCCAGCTATTGGCATTGTTTGGGTGTGTCCCAACCGCCACAAATAAGTTTTCATGATTTTCTGCTAATTCGAGGGCTTGCCGGCTGGTTGGGATATCGATCCCAGGCATAAGAATTCGATCGATGCCGGAATCCCAAGCTCGTTCTAATACGCTGTTTAAATCTTGTAGAAAGTCGTCAAAGAATAAATGACAATGTGTATCGGATATCATAAATGATAGATGTGATTTCTTAAGGCTGGAATCAAGTTCAGTTATTATATCAGTGTTTAAATGTGAAGGTTAATTATCGCCATGCTATAATTCTTGATTGCTATTCGAGTAGACAAGATGAACGATAGAACTATTTACTTTGATCATGCTGCCACGACCCCGTTGGATACTGCGGTCATGAATGCTATGTTGCCTTATTTTAGCGATGATTTTGGCAACACTTCGTCGACCCATTGGTATGGACAGAGAGCCGAGTCAGCGTTGGAGGGGGCGCGAAAGAAAATTGCGGATTCGATGAACGCCAATGCAAACAAGATCATCTTCACGAGTGGGGGGACTGAGTCTGATAATCTTGCATTACGCGGCTGCGCGAGAAAGCAGCTATTGGCGAATAAGGACCATATATTGGTCAGCCCGGTGGAACATCCCGCCGTCAAGATGACGGCTGAATATCTGGCGCAGTATGAAGGGTTTTCATTGGAGTATCTACCGGTTGATTCCTTCGGCATTGTTGATCCGATCGACGTAGAGAAGCGGATCAAGTCGACAACGGCGATGGTATCCGTTATCGCGGCGCAAAACGAGATCGGCAGTATCAATCCCATATCAGAGCTTGCCCGGATATGTGCGGAACGGGGCGTTGTATTTCATACCGACGCCGTTCAATACGCGGCGCATTTTCCGCTTGATTTTAGAAAGTTTCCTACGGGTATGATTTCGCTTGGGGCGCATAAATTCTATGGACCAAAAGGCGTTGGCGCACTGATCGTAAGCGACTCGTCTGCGCTTATTCCGACTCAGACGGGGGGCGGGCAGGAAGCTGGCAGACGGGCAGGCACCCACAACACGCCATTGATCGTTGGCATGGCGAGCGCATATGAAATTAACATAAGTGCGAATAATTCAAACATTGAGCGGATGCGTCAATTAAGAGACAGGATCATCACCGGTGTTCTGGATGAGATCCCTCACTCAAAATTAACCGGTCATCCCCAGTTGAGGTTGCCAAATCATGCCAGTTTCATTTTCGAGCGATTGGATGCGAATATCCTGCTGATGCTGTTGGACCAGGCGGGGTTCTGTTGTTCATCAGGGTCAGCATGCAAATCTGGGAATCCCAAACCATCCGAGATCCTGAATTCAATTGGCGTTTCGCCGGATTGGGCGTTGGGATCATTGCGTGTTACGCTCGGGCGGTCGAATACCGAAGAAGATGTCGAACGATTTCTCGTTTCGTTGCCCGGGCTGGTCGAGCGAGGGCGCTTACTGTCATAATGGATGAGAATGAAGCCGGATGTTATGGATCATGTTGTCGTAGGAATGAGCGGCGGTGTCGATAGTTCGGTTGCCGCGGCAAAATTGGTGGATGATGGCTACCACGTCATTGGCGTGATGCTACGGCTTTGGAGTGATGAGAAGGCAGGGGCAGAAAATCGTTGTTGTACACTGGAGTCGACACAGATTGCAAAACAGATTGCCGCCAATCTTGGCATCCCTTTTTATGTGATCAACGCCCAGGAGCAATTTCATTCGACGGTCGTCAGGTATTTTGCGGATAGCTATTACGATGGTTTCACGCCTAATCCTTGTGTGATTTGCAACCGAACGATTCGTTGGGGCTACCTGCTTGATATCGCCAGGTCATTGGGAGCAAATTACCTGGCTACTGGACATTATGCCAGGATCAGGAAAGATTCGAATGATGGCTATCAACTGATGCGGGGCATCGATGGTGGAAAAGATCAATCCTACGTCCTGAGCATGTTGAATCAGGAACAACTATCCCAAACGTTATTGCCATTGGGCGATTATCACAAAGAACAAGTAAGGGAAATGGCGCGTGCGTATCATTTACCGGTATCCGAGCGACCGGATAGCCAGGATCTGTGCTTCCTCGCCGGTGGTGATTATCGTGAATTCCTTCAACGATACTTCGAAAACGATACGACATCTGGTGAGATCGTCGATCGAAGTGGCGTCGTGCTTGGCAAGCATGATGGTCTGCAGGGATATACGATAGGACAGCGAAAGGGCTTGAAACTAAGCAGCGCCGAACCGTATTATGTTATGGCTATTGATCGGAAGAAAAATCAGTTGGTTGTTGGGCACCATGATGAACTTGGCAGAACCAGCTTTACTGTTACTGGCATCAACTGGATTTCTGGTGAAGCACCTACAAGCGACCTACAGGTAAATGTTAAAATTCGATATCGTTCCTCACTTCACCCAGCAATCATTCATCCTGACAACAATACGGCATTGGTAGAATTGAAGCAACCTGTTCGAGATATTACACCTGGTCAGTTCGCCGTGTTTTATATGGATGATATCGTCATCGGAGCGGGGGTTATTGGTACAGGTTTGCCAGAGAAGGATTGAGCATATGACTATTCCCGCATTATTATTTGGTTTTTTATTGGCTACCTTAATTGCTGCCATGTTTCACCTCTGGAAAGGCGGCGGCATTGTTAAGTTGGTTCTATATGTAATAATGAGTTGGGTTGGATTCTGGATTGGGCATTATTTCAGTGAGCGTTTGGGATGGCTTTTCTTAGATCTAGGTCCACTTCATCTAGGGTTAGCCATACTCGGCAGTGTTTTGATGCTTTTTTTTGGATATTGGCTTGGATTGGTAAGATTACGTAATGCCGAGCCATTATGATCATTTGAATAGCGCATCATGCCCTGATTAGTGAAAGGATATCAAGGAAAAATGAGAAGACGTGGGTTGCCCAGGACCCCACCATTTAGAAGGTTTGGTCCACTGCGTCCAATCCATCCGAGATTGCGGTTGGCAAATCAATTGTTCAATAATGGACGTTATCAAGAAGCCAGTGAGAACTTTGAACAGATTGCGAGTTTCATGGAGGCAGAACACAGACCGAATGCGTATCATTTTTATCTGTTTGCCGCCCGCGCAAGGTCAATGGCTGGAGACGATGATGCATCGGTCGCTTTGATGGAAAAGGGATTGGGATTACTCATTCGTGACAACCGCCGGTCGGAATTGGAACGGGTTGGCGCACGGCTCATTCAGGAATTGATCGATCGGAATAGAAATGCTGAGGCGGATAAAATCAAGGAATTTCTCGCTCAGAATAGTATCGATATTCATTCTGCTAACCAAGAAGCGCCTATTCCCGAAGGCGTTAACGTACCTACCCACTGCCCTTCCTGTGGCGCAGTGATCTATGGGGTTGGAATTGAATGGCTAAATAAAAAGACCATAATGTGCAGTTACTGCGGCACACCTATCAAGATTGATTAGCCATGCAATATTTTTCTATCAACGGTCGCACATTCCGTGACCAGGAGATTTCAAGCCTGCTGGCTGATTATTACGAAGAGAATAACCGCGTCTCTGAAAATAAGAATTATAAACAGGCTTCAGTTCTGTTGTTGTTGGTCTCGAAGGATGATGAAACGAGCTTGCTCTTTACACGGCGCACTGAACGAGTCCTCGACCATAAGGGACAGGTATCTTTTCCGGGCGGCGCGAGAGAATTGCAAGATGGGGATCAAATAGAAACCGCTATCAGAGAGGCGAATGAAGAAATTGGAGTTTTGCCGCAACAAATAACCGTCCTTGGATGCCTGCCGGGGATGGAGACCATCTCGCATTATTATATAAGCCCGATCGTTGGCTGGGCGCCCTGGCCGATCGACCTGGTGATCAATCCAATCGAGGTCGAACGAGTCTTTCTGATCCCTCTGACCTGGTTAATGGCTAGGGAAAATTCATATACGAGAAGATTGTCAATCAGGGGCGCCGGTTACGATGATGTGTTGTTTTTCAAACCTTACGAGGGTGAAGTCGTGTGGGGAATTACTGCCAGGATAACCTGCTCCCTTTTTCAAGCCTTGGGCTTAAGATGAATGAAATTAGATATCGATGGATAACTTTAGGTCGCAAGCTAATCAACCCAAGTGGCACTTTGCCATTCTGAGACATTATTACGCCTCTTTTCCGACAGGCAGCAACTTGCGTTAATTACTGATCGCCGTAATTAATCGGCTAGCTTCGATTGTTTTTATCAAGCATAGAATATCTTTCGCGTTTTTCCAGCAGCCATAAACATGCTGCGAAAAGACCCAGCGCCGCAAGCTGTTCCAAACGCACGTTTCCGGCGATGATTGTGCTGTCGCCGCGGAAGGTCTCCAACAGCACGCGAGCGCCCAGGCTGCCTGCCAGGAATTTCAGCACTAACACCCCCGGCGAAGATTGCCGGTCTGAATGAACCCGTAATTGCCTTTCCACCCAGAGATAGATGCCAGTGGCGGCGACCAATTCATACATCTGGCTTGGGTGCCGACTGGTACCGTAAAGTTGAATGCTCCAGGGCAGTGAAGTTGGCATTCCGTAGGCATTGCCTGAAAGGAAGTGGGAGAGAGCGAGGAACGCCATGAAAAGCGCTGCGCCGGGCGTTAATGAGTCCAGTGTTGCCCAGAGTTCGAACTGATGTTTGCGCCCATAGATAACGCCGGCTGCAACCCCGGAAAGGATGCCCGTGAGCGGTTCCAGCATTTCGGGTCGGGGCGATAGGATTGCCAGCCATCCGGATGATAACATCGTTGGGTTTGACGCAACGTAGCCGATCCTTGCGCCGATCAAGCCTATCCCAAGGGTGAGCATCACCATGGTTTCAAGCTCGGCGGGTTTCATTGCGTATCTGCTGGCGTGTTTTTCGACCCTGCCCAGCCCGAGCCATAGCCCCAGGAGAATCACAAGCCCGGCTGCTTGCACCGAGAATGGTCCGATTTGTATTATTGGGAGCATTGCTATGCCATCACATCAATCGATAAGCTCAGATATCGTCGAGGCGATAACCGTCTCGGACAGTGGACCGCCGATAATGATCTTACGAATTACACCATCGGTATCGATAAAATACGTACTAGGAAATGCCTGTACACGGTATGCTTCGGCAATGCTGCCATCGATATCAAGTGGTATAGATAAAGATATGTCCAACTCGGTAATGAAACTCTTCACATCGTTCAGGTTGTCCTGGCTGGTGACATTGACCGCCAGGACAATTACTCCTTGTTCGCGGTATCGATTTTGGATATTTTGCATTGCCTGCATCTCCGCTTTGCAGGGAGGGCACCAACTTGTCCAAAAATTCAAGATGACGGTATGTCCGTTAAGGTCTTTCAAATTCGTCGCGTCGCCAGAAAGGGTCATCAGCTCGAATGGGGGTGCTGCGAAACCCTCTTTGGCGGCGATGTTTGTCTCTACAGATGGTGGATTCCCAATAGCCGCAGTCAGCGCAACCCAGAGTGCAGCAAGCGTCAAAATGATCCATTTAGTATTATTCATTTTACAGCCCATTCTGTTAAGACTCCCGGCATGATACCATACCTGAAATAAATAATCTGGAGATCGTACATGGTAGAATTTGTCCATAATGTCCGAAAGGATTCAACACGCATGGCTCAGACACTTCAGGAACGCGCGATCAATACCATCCGCTTTCTATCCGTAGATGCTGTTCAAAAAGCCAGCTCGGGGCATCCAGGGCTACCCATGGGCGTTGCAGCGATTGCTTATACGCTTTGGATGTGGCATTTACGAGTCAATCCCGCCAATCCGAGATGGTGCAACCGCGACAGGTTTATCCTCTCCGGTGGACATGGTTCGATGCTGCTCTACAGCCTGCTTCATTTGAGTGGATTCAACCTCACCCTGGAAGATATCAAAAATTTTCGTCAATGGGGCAGCCGCACCCCCGGTCATCCTGAGTATGGATTGACCTCAGGCGTAGAGACGACAACCGGTCCGCTTGGGCAGGGTTTTACCAATGGGGTCGGTATGGCAATTGCGGAAGCCCATTTATCGGCGTTATTCAACCGACCGGGACATACGGTCGTCGATCATTTCACATATGGAATCGTAACCGATGGCGACTTGATGGAAGGGGTTGCCAGTGAAGCAGCTTCTTTGGCTGGTCACCTCAAACTGGGTAAATTGATCTATTTGTATGATGACAATCGTATTTCGATCGATGGGTCTACCGACCTGTCATTTACCGAAGATCGCGCGGCGCGTTTCCGAGCTTATGGCTGGCATGTTTCAAATGTGGTTGATGGCAACGACGTGGAGGCGATCGACAAGGCAATCAAGAAGGCGAAAAAGGATGCGCGACCTTCGTTGATCATTTGCCGTACCCAGATTGGCAAGGGGCTGCCGACGAAGCAAGGCACCGCCAAAGCGCATGGGGAACCCGCCGGGGAACAGGAGATTGCCGCGGCAAAAGCTGCCGTCAATTGGTCAGTTGAACCATTTTTCATTGCGCAGGATGTTCGAGACCATTTCCATGAGATCGCCAAACGCGGTGGGAAAATGGACAGCCAATGGCAAAAGAAAATGGCGGCCTACGAAAAGGAGTTTCCCGTCCTGGCTTCGGAATTGGAAAGGCGCCTGAATGGGCAATTGCCCGACGGCTGGGAACAGGCGCTGCCGCAATTCGACCCTGATCCGGTTGGCATGGCGACCAGGGCTGCCTCCGGCAAAGTCATCAACGCGCTTGCAGGCGCCATCCCTGAAATGGTGGGTGGGTCTGCTGACCTGACGCCATCTAACAATACCTGGATGGCGAACGAACACGCCTTCCAAGCAGATACGCCGGAGGGGCGGTATATCCACTTTGGCGTCCGTGAACATGCCATGGGAGCAGTGATCAACGGCATGGCGTTACACGGTGGCATCATTCCTTATGGGGCAACCTTTCTTGTGTTTTCGGATTATATGCGCCCCGCAATTCGATTATCGGCGTTGTCACATATGCCGTCGATATGGATCTACACCCATGACTCGATTGGATTGGGCGAGGACGGACCAACGCACCAACCCGTCGAACATCTAGCGGCATTACGCGCCATCCCGAACCTGGTGGTCATACGACCAGCCGATGCGAACGAGACCAGCGAAGCCTGGCGGTATGCGATTGCTCATCGCGATGGACCAACCACATTGGTGTTTTCGCGGCAGGCGTTGCCCGTTTTGGATAGACAGATATATGCCTCCGCCGAGGGTTTATGGAAGGGCGCGTATATCTTGAAGGACCT
Source organism: Anaerolineae bacterium (assembly GCA_013177815.1). GTDB lineage: Bacteria > Chloroflexota > Anaerolineae > Anaerolineales > Anaerolineaceae > JABLXM01. Next base: position 10,622 of record JABLXM010000080.1, read on the forward strand.
TGGCGTCGGACGTCCGCAACTGATCCTGATAGCCTCCGGATCCGAAGTGCCGCTCATCATCGAAGCAGGCAACCGGTTGGCAGCTCAAGGCGTAAACGTTCGGCTTGTATCAATGCCATCCTGGGAATTGTTTTCCAGTCAGCCGCAACATTATCGCGATGCTGTCTTGCCGCCGGATGTCCCTGCCAGGATTGCCATTGAAGCCGGCGTTGCCCAGGGCTGGGAAAAGTGGGTGGGCGACAAGGGCAGGATAATTTCGATGACATCCTTTGGGGCATCGGCACCCGGGGACAAATTGATGCAAGAGTTCGGTTTTTCTGTTCCCAATCTATTATCCATTGCCGAACAAATGATCGGTTTCCTACAGGACGACCAGCGAATACCCTAGCATTGGAGCGTACAATGAACGAGTTCGATAAGATTCATGCATTCGGTCAGTCATTTTGGTTCGATAATATCCATCGTGAATTGATCCAGTCGGGTCAGTTGGAAGAGATGATCGCGAAAGGCGAGATCCAGGGGGTGACCTCAAACCCGTCAATTTTCAATAACGCTATCGCCAAGTCGACCGATTACAATGATGCGATCCAAACAATGGCGTTATCCGGATGGGCGTCGGCAGATATCTTCGATCAATTGGCGATCGAAGATATCGTGGAGGCAGCCGATCGCTTCCTGCCGTTGTACATCGAATCGAGCCATTGGGATGGCTATGTTAGTTTGGAGGTCAATCCGCTCCTGGCAATGGATACCGAAGGCACGATAAAGGAAGCCAAACGCCTGTGGGAACGTGTTGATCGCCCCAACTTGATGATAAAGATCCCTGCCACACCGGCTGGGCTGCCTGCAATTACCCAGGCGATTGCGGCGGGTATCAATGTCAACGTTACGCTCATTTTTTCGCTGGAACGCTATCTGCAGGTGATCGACGCTTATTTCACCGGTCTCGAACAACGATTGGCTAAAGATTTACCCCTTGACAATATATTTTCGGTGGCGTCGTTCTTCGTTTCCAGGGTCGATACAAAAGTAGATATGCGTCTTCATGCTCTTGTTGAAAAAGGAATAACACCAAGCGAGCAGGTTGCGCATCTTTTTGGTACGGCTGCAATCGCCAATGCCAGACTGGCATATGAGATGTATGAACAGCAATTTAGTGCTGATCGATTTAAAGCACTACTTTCTCACGGTGCTTTTCCCCAACGACCACTATGGGCATCCACCAGTACCAAGAACCCTGATTATCCTGATCTAATGTATGTCACCGACTTGATCGGCAAAGATAGCATCAATACCTTGCCGCCGGCAACGCTGGAAGCATTTCGTGATCACGGCGTGGCATTGCCAACCCTTCCGGGCAAGACCGGTCTTGCCCGTGAAATATTCGCTGAAATGGATTGTGTGGGCGTCGATCTGACATCGGTGTTTCAGGAATTGGAACTTGAGGGCGTCAAGGTCTTTGCCGATGCCTATCGATCATTGATTGCTACGATCGACGAAAAAACCGCAGGGTTCCGTGATGCGCTGGCGGATATCGCAGTTCGAGTTTCTGCAAGGATCGAGGAACTGGATAGAAACGATGTTTTGCCGCGCCTGCACCAGGGTGACCCGACGTTGTGGTCTTCGGGCAACGAACCTGCCGTGGAGATCACTAACCGGTTGGGTTGGCTCACGCTGCCGGAAAAGTCTGGATCATCACTCGAAGCAATCCAGGAGTTTGCCGAACAGGTCCGCCGGGATGGTTTCAGCGGGGTGCTGCTCATGGGGATGGGGGGATCATCCCTGGCGCCGGAGGTTATTTCCGAGGTTTTTGGCAGTTATAACGCCATAGATTCCGGCATCGATTTTGCCATCCTCGATTCAACCGACCCACAGCAGGTGGATGCAGCCGCAACTCGTTTCCTGCCGGGGAAAACCCTTTACATCGTTTCATCGAAATCCGGAACGACAAGTGAGGTGACTGCGTTCATGGAGCACTTTTGGAACCTGGCGCAAACCGAGATCAAGGAAAATCCTGGCAAGCACTTCATTGCCATCACTGATCCGGGCACCGCGCTCGAAAAAATTGCCCAAGAACGAAAATTCCGCGCGGTCTTCCACGGTGATCCCGAAGTGGGCGGTCGTTACTCGGCGTTATCTGCTTTTGGTATCGTCCCTTCAGCGTTGATGGGCATCGACCTTGAGGCATTCATCCGGTCGGCTCAAAAGATGGCAGATCAAAATGCTGCGGAGATCAAAGCGGGAAGGGCTCCAGGCGTTGTTTTGGGTGCCATATTGGCAGAAGCGACACTCGCCAAGCGGGACAAGGTGACGTTCATAGCCGATCCGGAGATCTCCTCTTTTGGCTCCTGGTTGGAGCAGTTAATCGCCGAATCCAGCGGCAAGCAAGGTATGGGCATCATCCCCATCGACCTGGAACCCCTGGCTGATGCTAAAGATTACGGCAATGACCGGTTGTTTATCTATCTCAAAGCGGGTGGAATTAACGCCGATAGGGTCAATGAACTGAAAGCTGCCAATCATCCTGTGGTAACGTTGTCAATGAAAACCCCATATGATTTATCCGGTGAGTTTTTTCGCTGGGAAGTGGCTATTGCCATTGCGACCCACATCTTAGGGGTAAACGGCTTCGACCAACCGGATGTGCAGGACAGTAAAACGCGTACGACCGCCAAGATCCAAGAGTATCTCCAGACGGGGGTTTTCATCGAAGAGCCCCCATTTTGGAGCTCCACTACTGCCAGGGTTTATGGGAATGAATTACCGGATGCAAAGGCGAGGAAGAGCCTTTGGGAGGTGATTGAAAATTTCATTGCTTCCTCCGACGATGGTGATTATATTGCCATCAATGCTTATTTGCCGCGGGATAAAGAGACGATTGAAATTCTGCAAGAATTTCGCGCCAGGGTGAACACGATTTCAAAACGCGCCACAACCCTGGGATTTGGACCGCGCTTCCTGCATTCCACCGGACAATTGCACAAAGGTGGACCCAATAGCGGGATGTTTATCCAAATCTCTCGCCAGGCAACAGACGAACAGCCGCCAATCCCAAATGTTGGGATAAGTTTTGCCACATTAGAGGCAGCCCAAGAACTTGGTGACTATGAAGCTTTACGGGACCGCGGTCGCCGTGTCCTCCGCATCCACTTGCTTACGTCCGACCTTTCTGATTTGCTCGCGTGAGGACGTCGCTGAGAACGTCAAGCGCTGTCCTGATCAAGAAGCTGCG
>JABLXM010000081.1 GCA_013177815.1 Anaerolineae bacterium
AGGTTGCGCGGTCTGATATTTTCAAGAATTATTTACCAAACATTAACCTTGTTCAACGGTTACGCGAGCGCATCACCCCCAGCGTGCTACCCACGATGATCAATATGATGATCCCCCCCATGAAAACAATGCCGTTGGTCAACTCACTGGAACGCTGCCATTCCTCCGGCAATGGGGTTGCCGAAGGCGCACCCGTTTCTCCGTTCATCATTGCTCGTGGATCTTGCAAAACTGGACCCCATGCCAGGAAGGCGATGAACAAAAGAACCACCACAAAAGTGCCCAGAACATATGGATCTTTCAACCAATCCGGGAAGATCGATTTGATCTGAGTGAAGAATCTTTTGATCACTATTTTACCTCCAGCGGAAGAAGACGCTCCATCGCCTGGTCGGCAGCAGTTTCCGGGCTGCTTTGTTGCCGCACAACTTGTAAAACGACATCCTGTAAAACCGGTCCCAGGCTGGATATGACATCATTGGAGGGCATCGTCTGGGTCGTCTGTATGATACCACTGATGGTGGTGCGCAGGCTCTGGTCGCTCCACTGATCCAGCGCCGAGGGGCGGGTCGGCAAATAGCCGGCGGCGGCGGTCCACGCCGCCTGGAAGGTGGGGTCACATAGGAATTCAGCCAGTTCCACCGCGGCGGGTTGACGGCTCACCAATGGGTCGGTCAGCGTCAACATCCAGGCGGTTCCCAGGGAAATATTCGTGCCGTCGATACCCGATACCGGCGCGGCGATGGAATCGGCAGGTAATTGCGACAGGTAGCGCGACGCCCAACTGATGGCGATATCTGCGCTTTTGTCCTGGTAGGCTTGCCAGGCAGCCAAATCGGTTTGATATTGAGCAATATTGGCGGGGAACAAACCCCTCCTGGCAGCCTGGTCGTAATATTCCAGCACCCTCAGCAATGGCTCGCGTTCCACCTGCGGTCTGCCCTGCGCATCCTGCAACTTGCCCCCTGCTGCCAGATATGTCGCGATCGTCACATAGGCGGAAAAGTCCGCCGCAGGGAAAACGATCTTACTGGTGCCGCCAATGATCGCATCCCAATCCACCGGGACCGCCCCAACTTGCGCACGGCGATAGACGCTCACCTGAGTATCCCCTGCCAACGGCAGCCCGAATTGGCTTCCTTGAATGAACGCCATCTGCTGGATGTAGGGGTACCAATCCGGATCATCGATCAAGAGTGATTTTCCGTCGAACGTGACCAGGTATCCCTTCAGGGCAGCGGTTTCCATATCCTGTCGGGTGAGCAACACCAGCGAAGGCAGGTTCATTGGCGCAGCAGCCTTGGTTAAAGCGACCGATTCCAACAAACCCGCCGCACCGGCTTCGCTCTTGATACGCACGCGTACGCGGATGCCGGTTTGCAACTGATATGCGTTCAAGCGATTGCGCAAGATCTGCGCAGCCGGCGTATTGCCTTCCGGGTCGAATTGAGGCGGCAGCCAGATCTCGATCGCGTTCCACACCTCCGTTGGCACCGGTTCGCTGGTCGCGCCCGGTGTTAGCACAGGGGTTTCCACCAAGCCAGGGTCAGGGCTCGCGGTTGGCGCCGAACCGAAGATGTCGCCAAGATCGGCAGGCATGCTACAACCTGCCAAAATCAAGACCAATGCCAATATACCTGCCCTGTGTTTCATTAGAAAGCCGCCTTTCCGGTCAACAACCGGGTGAGCAACGCGTACGTCTGGGCGAGATCGTTCAAATCCACCATCTCCGCCGGGGAATGCAGATACCGCAACGGGATCGAGAGGCAGCCGGATGGAATGCCTTCCCGCGCCACCTGGATCATCTGCGCATCCGTCGTGCCGAGTTCCAGCACTTCATATTGATGGGGGATACCGGCTTGTTCGGCGCTATCCGCCATCCACCGTACGATCCGGGCGTCTGCGATCATGCCCTGGTCCCGCACCTTGATGGCAGGACCTCCACCCAGGCTGACCGCCATTCTCGCCGCCTGCGGCGTATCACCGCTGGTGGTTACATCCACTGCGATAGCCATTTCGGCGTCGCTCGCAAATGCCGCCGTCATCGCGCCTTGCCGGCTGAGTTCCTCCTGGACGGAAAAAACAAAAGTGAACGTATGGGGGCTTTCACCCAGGGATCGTATCACTTCGATCAATACTGCCACGCCTGTCCGGTTATCCAGTGATTTGCCAACCACACGGTTACCGATTTCCAGCATCGGGCGGTCGAACACCGCCAGGTCACCCACCTGCACCGGGCAATCCTGCCGATTGCTGGCGCCAACATCGAGGAACATCTGCTCCATGCTCGGGAACTTGGTCTGCCCCGGCTCGATGTTGACCCCCACCAAACCCCTCGCGCCGTCGAGGAAGCGCACATGCCCACCGGGCAAATAACGCAGGAACAGCGCCCCTACCGACGTGAAACGCACGAAACCGTTCGCGTCGATATGCGTGGCGATCACGCCGATCTCATCCATATGCGCCGAAAGCAGGATATGCCTGCCATCCGCCGCTTTGCGCCCCTTGCGCGCGATCAGGTTGCCAAGCGCATCCACCTTTATGGAATCAACATGCGGCGTGATGATCTCCTGGATTGCCTGCCTCACCCGTCCCTCATGCCCTGCAGGAGCAGGGATCTGAACCAGTTCGCGCAGCAGCCCCTTGATGTTTTCGACCGTATCCCCGTTAAGGCTGTCAACGATAGTCATCATCGCTCCGATCCAATATTGTTCGATCCATGCGCTGCAACGCCAGGTATAACAGATTCACCGTCGCCTGCCAATCCGAGATGCGTGCAACCATCACCGGCGTGTGTGCATAGCGACCCGGCACCGAAACCGATACGCTGGGGATGCCATCCCGTTGCCGGTGGATGGCGCCGGCGTCCGTACCGCCGCCGCCGGGTTGCCGCAATTGGTACGGCAAGCCCGTCGCCTCCGCCGCCTGCACCAGGTGACGCACCAGGCGCGGGTCCGAGATGGTGCCGCGGTCAGCAACGTAGATGGCTGGTCCATCATCCAATCGGCTGTTCCAACGTGTGTTCTCACTGCCGTCCCAAACCGGCAGGTCGTAAGCTGGGGTTGAATCGACCGCAATCGCCAGGTCCGGCGTCATCTTGTATGCCGCAATGCCCGCGCCGCGCAGACCCAATTCCTCTTGGACGGTGAAGGCTGCCAGCAGATCGATATTCGCCGGCGCATGATTGATCAGTTCGATCAAGGTCGCCACGCCCAACCGGTCATCCAACGCCTTTCCGAAGATGGTGTTACTGCTTACTTTGAAGCGCGTTGCATAGGTGCCCACTTCACCCAGGCTGACCCTGCCGGCGCCTTGCGCGCCAAGGTTGACCCGCAACTGCTTCATGCTCACCGCTCGCCCGCGGTCGCTCTCATCCAGCAGGTGGATAGGCACCGTACCGATGAACCCGGGCAGGGTCTCTCTGCCGACCGAGACCACTTTGCCCGCCAACCAGTTGGTCACCAACCCACCGACTCGCTCGATACGATACAGCCCGCCGCCCTCGTCGGCGGTGATGATAAATCCAACCTCGTCCATGTGCGCCGCCAGCATCACCTTCACCCGCTCTGCGGTCGTCCCACGGCAAGCAGCCAGGACGTTGCCCATCGTATCAACCTGCAAGTCGTCCACCCGTGACCGAATCTTCTCGATCACCAACGACCGCACCGCGTCTTCGTGCCCAGAGACGCCAATGGTGTTCGATAACTGTTCGAGCAGCGCCAATTGCTCGCTGCCGATCGTCAATCGTGGTTCCAGTGCACCCTCCACGTCGTTCATGCCGGCTCCTCAGCCAACAACGGCTCGACGATGTTCTTCCCCAACGCCTCGATCCAACGCGCCACCAGATATCCGGTCTGCTGGATATCCTTGACCGCTGCCACTTCGACCGGCGTGTGCATGTTAAGGAGCGGGATGCCGATCACCATGCACGGGATGCCGCCAGCCACCACTTGCAGCGCGTGCGCGTCGGTGAGGGAATTACCGGGCAACACTTCGATTTGGTATGGAATCTCCAGGTCGCCCGCCAATCGTTTGAATCGTTGGTGAAGCACCGGGTGGATATTTGGACCGATCCCCAGCGTCGGACCTTCTCCCAATGGGAAGGTCGACGGATCATGATTCTCACCCGTTCTTCCATAAGTCACATCCAGCACAATCGCCATATCCGGTTGGATGGTATAGGCTGAAGTCATCGCACCAGCGTGGGTGGTTTCCTCCTGAACCGTGGCGACGCACCAAACATCCCAGTCATGCGGGACATCCCGCAACTGTTCCAGGCAAATACTGATCGCCGCCAGTGATGCCCGGTTATCCAGCGTATGTCCCAACAGCCAGTCGCCATCCAATGCGAGCGGTTGTAGCGCGTATGAGATCGGGTCGCCCACCTGCACTGCGGCTGTCAGCGCATCCGGCGTCAGACCGGTATCGATGAACAAATACCGCATGGGGGCTGCCCTTCCGTCAAGATCAGCCGGCAGCAGGCGTTCGCCGGGGTCCACGATCACCCCAGGCACATCCCGCCGCCCATGCACCGTGACCTCCTGCCCGGGCAGCACCCGTGCGTCCAGCGAGCCGACATCGGTGAAGCGGATGAATCCGTCGATGATCTCTGTGACCATCATACCGACGCCATCCATGTGAGCGGTCACCATCACCCGCCGGCGTGGCTCGGCTCCCCCGCCGTGCTTGATGGCGTGCAGGCTGCCTAATCGACTACTGCTGACCTCATCCACGAAGGGCGACCAAACCCGCGCCAACATATCCCGCACCGGCGCTTCATTCCCCGGGATGCCAGGCAAAGATAACATCGCGGTCAAATATTCATTCAAATTCAACATGGTTGGGTCGGTTGCCATCCTCAAGGCGTCGGTGTGTCCTCGATCGGTGCCACCGTTTCTGGGGTCAGGCTGGGAGTTTCAGTTGGGGGTTCCGGTGTATCCGATGGGAGCTCGGTTTCGGTCATGGTGGGCGTGATGGTCGGCGGTTCGGGAGTCTGGGTGCGCGTGGATGTCGGTGGGACGAACTGCGTGAAAGTCCGCGAAGGTGTCCAACTCACCGTAGGGGTCGGCGATACGGTGGCAGTGCGAATGATGAAAGGTGGGGTCGGGCTTAGCACTTCCAAAGGAGATGTCGTAATCGTGAGCGTTGAGGTCTGGGTGGCGGTAGGGGCGTTGTCTGCCCGCTCAGCCCCCTGAAGCACCACCCAACCCAGGCAGTAACACATCAGGGAGCCGACAATGATAGCTACCAGGATCAACCTGGTGCGGTTGGTTCGGTCGTCAGGATCGATCATTCCCATTGCACCTTGTTCATCTTATCATCAGCCCGGATAGATGGCAAGTTCAACCCCGTTCTTCGGTCCTACCGGGCTCCAATTGACGCATCTCCTGGCGCACGGTAGCGTAAAGGTTTTCCGCTTTCAATTCCGTGATGGTATAGCATTGCGCGCCGAGGTGATCCGCCAGCGCCTGCGCCAATCCCTGGTCGAACGCCGCGTGCTCCATGTTAACCACCACGCTGTGCACCTTTTCATGCGCGATCTGCTCGGCGATCTGGTAAGCTTCTTCCAGCGGCGGTTGCGCCCCCACTGAGACGTTCGCCGCACCATCCGTCAGGATGATCACCAGCGGCTTCACATCCGGGTGCAGGATCCTCTCCCGCCGCAGCACGTCCAGCGCCAGGATCAAACCCGCCGAGAGCGGCGTTTTCCCGCCCACCGGGATATTTTCCAACGCCCGCTGCGCCAAGTGGACGGAATGGGTGGGAGGAAGCACCAACGTCGCCTGGTTCTTCTGGAAGACGACCAACCCCACCCGGTCGCGCCGTTGGTAGGCGTCCGTCAGCAATGACAGGATGGCGCCCTTGGTGGCAGCCATGCGCTCAGCCACCGCCATCGACCAGGAGGCATCCACGACGAACAAAACCAGGTTCATCACCTTGCGCACCCGCACCTTGCGCATGTAATCATCCGGCGCAATGTTCAGCGCCATGGGTTTGCCCTTTTCTTTTCTGTCCTTCTGGTGTGGGGCTGCCGAACGCAGCGTGGCGTCGAACGCCAGGTCGTATGCTTCCCCCGGGGTCGGTCGCGCTTGCACATAGCGCCCGCGTTTGCGTTCCGTGCGGGTGCGCGAACGTTTCCCGGTGCTTTTGCGCACCATTTGATCCAAAGGTGTATCCAACCGGCGAGCATCGAAGGTCTCACCAACCTTCACTTTCCGCCCTCCATCCCACCAGGTATCGTTCTGATCACCGAAGATGTCCTGTGGGCTTGGTTCCAAATGGCTTTGGTCGGGTGGTTCTTCTTCGATCTCACCGTCCATTAAGTTTTTTTTTGCCCGCGCGCCTCCTGGTCACCTTCACTCTCGGTGACCATTTCTTGCTCGTCATCGCCGCGCGTCTGCCCCTGCAACTGCTCAATGCGCTCCTGCAATTCTTCCATCCCCATCTCGGATTGTTGGAAAGGTCCGCGTTTGAGACGGTGGGGCAAAGCCAGTTCAGACGCCAGGGCGATATCGCGTTCCGAGATGCCGGTACGACCCTCGAAGGCAGCCATGGCGCGCGCCGCCTTGAGAATCACCAGGTCCGAACGATGCCCTTCCACCGCCAGCGAGGACGTCAGCGCGGCAATCGAGAGCAGGTCACGCCGGGAGAATGTAACCTCATCCAGGATCACGCGGGCATTTTCGATCTGCATCGAAAGTTCTTTCTCCTTGGGTAGCCAGGCATCACGGAACGCCGCCGCGTCCTCCTCGAATTGCAAGTGGCGCTCCATGATCTGCACCCGTTCGCGCGCATCCCGAATGCCGGTGATCTCCACCGAGAGCGCGAAGCGATCCAGCAATTGCGGGCGCAGGTCGCCCTCTTCCGGATTCATGGTGCCTACCAGGATGAAGCGCGCCGGGTGGGAAAATGAAATGCCCTCCCGCTCTACGATGTTCATCCCCATGGCGGCAGAATCAAGCAACACATCGACAACGTGGTCATCCAGCAAGTTGACCTCGTCGATATAAAGCAAACCACGGTTGGCGGCTGCCAGCACACCCGGTTCGAAAGAGCGTTCGCCTTTCTGGATGGCTTTTTCGATATCCAGCGTGCCCACCACGCGGTCCTCGGTCGCCGAAACCGGCAGGTTGATGAAGGGTGTCGGTCTGATCGAAACGGGCAGTTCCTCGTGGTTGGCCACACGCTCCCGGCATTCCGTGCACCACGTGCCCGGGTTAGCAGGGTCGCAGCCAAAACGGCAATCGCTCACCACGCTCACCTGCGGCAACAGCGCCGCCAGCGCGCGAGCCGCAGTGGATTTGGCAGTGCCGCGCTCGCCCCGGATCAGCACCCCGCCAATACGTGGGTCAACGGCGTTAAGCACCAGGGCGCGGCGCATCCGCTCCTGTCCAACGATAGCTGTGAATGGGTAAATTTCAGACATAGTGCTCTCAAAATGGATGATTTTAGGTCGATTTACTCAGACAGACTAGTTTACCATCACCCGCAGGATGCTGCAACGACGGGTAAAAGGTTGCAACTTGTGGGCATTCAAATGATCAGGCTTAGGATCAATCCTGATAGATCGCCTGGTATGCCGGCTCACCCCGCAGCGAGTCCAGGTCGCCATCCTGTTTGGCGTACGCCTTCAGGTTGGGAGCCAGTTCCAGCCCTTTCACCAACAGCTCGAGCGCCCGGACTTTTTCGCCTGCCAGCGCCCAAAAACAAGCCGCATCATAGATCAACGTGCCGCGCCACAAACCGGAATCGCCGATCTTCTCCAACATTGGCATGGCTTCCTGCTCATAGCGCCGGGCGAATTCTACCGCTTCCGGTCGACCCTTGTAATAGACCATCAGGTGAGAAATCGGGTGAAGCACGGTATTGCCAACCAGCCGGACGCTCAACGGGCGATCTCCAGCCCAGGGCGCCGCTGCTGTATCCGTCAGTTCTGCCTCGCTTAGCGCATCCACAATTGCCGTGGTCGCCTGGAACCCCGCTTCCAGTTCCGTCATGATCTCGTCCCAGGACCGATCACGATAGAGATGATAGATGCGTTCATTCTCGTGATCGATATCGTCGATCTCAGCCACAGTCTCACCCAGGCGGGCTTTGCGCGTTCGTTCGGCTGCCGAAGCGATCCAATATGTCATGTGCGCAAGATGATCCTTGCCATTCCACGCCAGCGCTGTGCCGGGTTTTTCGCGTTCGCTGGGGCTCAAAGCGGAAGCGAACGCCAGCAACTGGGCATGTCCCCATGTGATACAGTCGTGCAGGACTTCTTTAACCCTCATCCAAGCCTCCAGGATTCTTGAACATTTGCGGTCCAACGAATTGAGTATAACCTGAATCGGATAGAAATTGATTCGCCGGTTAACCCAATACCGGGCGTCGCCGCCCGGTACCTGGTCATCGCTGCTGCCGCGGTCAGTCGTCCAAACCGTACGGCAGGTTATTGGCTGCACCATCCCTGCCTTTCAGGCAGGCGTTGACCGGCGTCAGGGTGGTGGTTACCGGCAAACCTTTGGCATCCAGCGTCACGTCCATGGTCAAGACCTTCCACCAGTCGTTGGGTTCCTCACAGTCGATCAGTTTGATAGTATCGACCAGTTTGCCGTAGGACCACACCCGCACCACCGGGAAGGTGAAGTCTTCGTTGTTAACTTCCGTATCCAGGAAGTCGGTTGGCGGCGGGTCTGGCATCGGCAAGTTATAGAGGTCTGGCTCGCTGTAATCGGTCACCATGAGGGTATACTGCCCTTCGATCTTCATTATCGCGTAGGGAGAATATTTATTGGATTTGTACGGCTTCGCGCTGATCAATTCTTCCGGCGAGAGCAGGTAACCCTGATCGTCATAGGCTGCTACCCCGCCGTCGAACAGGTGCGTTGCGTATGGCGCGTAGAAGGTTAACGCGCTCCCCGGCGGCAGGAACGCGCTGGGGTCCAGCAGCGTGCCCATGCCGATGAACTCATCCGCCAGGTCCCGGTTGGTGTCATCCCCGTCATACCACATCAGGCGTCCGTTCTCCGGTCCAACGATGGCACCAAAATCATCGTTCTGGTTGGGCGGGGCTTCCGGCAGCCACAGGAACATATCCAGGTTCGGGTCTTCCGGCATGATCTCGCTCATTTCATATGGATTTTGCCAATCCAGGACGAACTGGACGTATGACTTGGTTGCCAGGCTGACCTTGTTGTAGGGATCCGCCTGCATCTCGCCGGCTTTATCCACCTGCCAATCCTCCAGGCGATTGATCTCATAGGTGGTGCTGGTGTATCCCGATTTGTTGACCCGCACGCTCAGGTCGGTGGGTGTGGCGGCGAGCGGGATGTTGATCATCAACACCCGCGAGACCCCCGCCACTGTCACTGCTTTGTCGCGCAGGACGGGTGTACTGCCGCTGACGTCGTAGACGTAGACATACGCCTTCTCCAATGGCAAACCGGTGCCGGCGTCCTTCACCTCCACCATCATGGCGGTGCGATTCATGGCTTTCGCCACGTTGAGGTAACGCGATTCCAGACCGCCCTCTTTATATTTCATGTTTTGCTGGTCTCCCCAGCCTCCCGCCGGCGGCGGACCGGATTCCCAGCCAGACCAACAATACGGTGCCATGATCGTATCCGGGGTGCCATCGAAATCCGAATCGAACGGCTCGCCGTACGTCACATCTCCATAATACGCCGGATTGTTATAGCCATTGGCGGGGTCGAACTCAGGATGTTGGTTGCCGGTATCCACCGCGAAATCGAGCGCATCACTGCCCTCGGGGCTGATCAGCCCATCATGCACCATCATGGCGCTGGCGGTGGTATTGACCGACCAATACCGCACTGCTGCCGCCGAGACATAAGCGGTAGCCATGGACGTGCCGGAGAGCGAGTCATAGTTGGGCGACACGCCTTCGTAGTAGTTGCCATAGAAAGGTTGGTTGTATGGCGTGGTCGAGTAGATCGATTCACCCGGCGCCACCAGTTCCACCCAGTTGCCGTAATTCGTGCCGCTGGCTTCCACATCCCCGGGAAAACCGCTGGCACACTGTTCCGAAGCATATAGCTCGTTGCTTTCGATGCCACGGTTGCCGTTACTATCCACCCATATCGGGTACGCCGACGGCGCGCCTCCACCCCCCACCGAGATCAAACCATTGTGAATGCCGCTGTCCCCGCCGGAGGGCGCCGGGGTGCGCGAATATCCCCACGCCGCCGGGTACAGGGGAGCGCTGCCGGTCTCGTTGCCCGCCGCCGCCACCATCAGTTTGCCACTTTCCAGTGCTTTGGTCATGGATTCGTACATCAACCGGTCCTGCGCCGGGCTGCCAAAGCTCATATTGATCACTTTGTACGACGTGCTGGATCGACAATACAGGATGCCAGCGGAAACGCTGTACGAAGTCCCCAAACCCTGGGCATTCAGCACCTTGACCGACTTGACCTTGCCATTCGAGACGCCAATGGCGGTATCGGCGCCGTTGTTCCATTTGGCGGTGATGATGCCTGCCAGGTGCGTGCCGTGCCCGTTGTCGTCCGATGGGTTGGAGTCGTAGTTGATGAAATCATAGCCATTGGAAATGTATCCCTTCAGGTCCGGGTGGCGGTAGTCCACACCCGTATCCAGCAGGCACACATAGGCGCTGGCATTGGTGTTGCTCCACATCAGGTCCGCCTGGATCTTGTCCCAACCCCAATGGATGCCGGTCGGCAGTTCATTCGGGAAGGTTGGGGTGGCTTTGGTCTTGCCGCCGCTCTTGCGGTAGGAGCGCATCAACGCCAGCTCATCCCAGGGGATTTGCAGGTTATTGCCGGTGGCATCCGTCAGGTTGTAGCCCTCAGTCTGCACCAGCGTGCCCAGGCTGTTGCCCATCTTTTCCGGAATGCCGTAGATATAGTTCGGCTGCGCGATCTCCGCCAGTCCACCGGATTGCAATTGCAATGCCAAAGCTTCCACATCGGTCTCAGGGTCGAAGCTGAACAGTGCCAGATTGTAGTAAGAGCGCACCACCTGCGCGCCGACCGTTCGCGCCAACGCGCTGGCTTTCGACTTGTAAGTCGATTTGCTCAAACCGGCTGGAAAACTGACCACAATCTCGCCCGGCACGTACAACGCATCTGCCGGGATCTCATCCAGCCGTGGCAGCGCATATGCCGGCTGCGCCGGCGGCAGCGCCATCGCCGCCACCAATGCCAGCGCCAAAATCATCAAACCCATTTTATGTCTCATCTCATACCTCCAATCCATGCCTGTGCTCCCGAAATGACCGTGCAATGAATAATTACCAATAAATGACTCGATTCCTATCCGGTTTCAAATCGCCCCTACCATCATACCTATTTCCAACAGGGCGATGCAAGCGACGCTGCTAGTAATTCACCGGGTTGTTAAGCGGTTGTAATCTCACGGCGCCAGCTCCAACTCACCCAGCGGGTAGGTCTCATCCGGATAGAAGGTAAAGATCACCGCTTCACCGTTCGCATCGATCACCAGCCGTGCTTCCTCCGGGGATGGTCCCACCACCAGCACGTATTTTCCGGGCGGCAGATCGTTCAACCCGAACGTCCCGCCGCTTTGCAACTGGGTGCGCGGGTGCACATTGGGCTCCAGTAAATAGAATCCCTCCCCGCTGCCATCGTCGAAATACGGTGCAGCGTAAAGTTCCACCGTTTGGTTGCGCCAACGTTGCGCGGCTGCGCTCACGCGCCCGCCGATGCTGGCATCGCCTGCCTCCGGCGCAGCCGGGGTGGGGATCGGCTCAGCCTGGCTGGCGCACCCGCCGCTCAACACCGCCAGCAAGATCAGGATGAGAAGTGGTATGCCTGGCTTGGAAAGCATGACAGAGCGCCCGGTTCATTCCTCATTGATCAGGTACATGCCAGTGTAGTCCTCCCCCACCAGGGCGTAGTTCGGCACGCTGACCGGGCGCTGGATGCGCGCCAGCACTGCCACCGGTCGATCGCTGACCACCTCCACCGCGCCGATGAAACCCTGCGAAGAGGGGTCGATCACGTTGGCGAAAGTCGGGTCCGAGGACCGTTTGGCGTATGGCATCAAACGGGTATTGTCGTTCTCGTCAGTCGCCAAGTAGTGGGTGCCGATCAGCGAACCATCCTGACCATAATACCTGACCTGGATATTAGCAGCGTAATTCACTTCCGGTTTTTCAGGTATGTTCAAGATATTTTGTATGGATAAATATGTGCGCCAACCGGTCGAGCGGGTCGAATACTCGACATAGGGCACGATCACCCGGTAAGTACAGTTATCCGGGTATTCGGGGTCGGATGCGGTACAACCGAACCCATACATGTCGGGGTCCATCATGATCTGCCCGGAGAACGCCGTCATCAAACCATCCTGGCTCACTGCCCTGCCGACCGCCGCCACCTGCCCATCCGGCGAACTCGCCCGGATGACCGCAGAGACGCTGCGACCGTTCATGCCATCCACCTGGCAGGGGTCCACCTGCAAGCGGCTGCCCGGCGCCAGGCTGCCCAGCGTTTGGGTAGCGATCAAGTTGCCCGGCGGCTCGGCTGGGTTGGTGTTGTAATAATCGACTTCCACCTCGGTGCTTGCCTCGCCGGTGTTTTGCACTTCGTAGTACACCGTCATCCCACCAGTGCCTACGTTGCACATGGCTGCCGGCATGAAGACCGCCCCCGCACCGCCTGAAAAACCTTCATAAGCGAACGCCCGCCGCCCACCGCTTTGCGCCTGCCGGACTGCCGCCACGATCCGTCCGGGTTCCGCCGGTACCGAATCCTTGATGATCGCTTCCACCACCATCGCCCCCTCAAAGGTCGCCCCCAAACCCAATTCGGAACCCAGGTAGACAGCCGACGCCTGTGCTTCGATATCCCGGAAGGGTTCATCGATATCAATCGCACCGCCGCCCGCCGGGTAGAAAGTCAGCTCGACCGTGATGGGCACCGACTCGACGTTCTGGATGCCGATCATCGGGTCGAAAGCGCCACTCTTCTGCACGAACGGGATATAGAATTTCCCGCCCCCGGCATCCAGCACCGAGAAGGAATTGTATAAGATCGGGCTGAAGGCGTCCTCGCCCTCGGCGATCTCCCGATACATCGCCACCACCGGCGAGGTTGAACTGATCACTACCGAGCCGCGGAAACCCGGGTTGTGCAGCGTATTGCCCACGAAGACACGCCCGGATATATGCGGTCCGCCGCCAAACGGCAGGTCGATATTGGTTGGGATATCCGACCCATCGGGTTTGTAGTACACCACCGTCATACGGTCAGGGGTCTCCGGTATTTCGGTGCGCGGGTTGTAATAAGCGATGTACGTCATCCAGGTGGGTGTGGGCACGGTTTGCGCCCGCGCCGGCGCGGGCAATAGCACCCCCAGCAACAACAGGAACAAAATGATGCGCAATGATCGTGGCATGGCAGACTCCCGGTGGGCAGGCGCACCTGTCAGTGGTGGTCGCCCACCTGAGTATAGTATATATCGCCCCTTTATGGCATAACTTTACAAACCCTTATCAGGAAGTATGCGTTTTCTTACGAAGGTTGCCGGACGAATCGCGCCGCCGACTTGTGTAAACATCCATTCGCTGCTATAGTATGATGTAAGTTGGCGTAAGTTGCTGCCTGTTGGAAAAGTGGCAACTTGGGTTAAGTTACGCGCCTGGAAGGAGGTGATTGCCATGGGTGACAAGAAAGATAAAAAGGATAAGAAAGACAAGAAGAAAAAGAAGTAACTTTGCTGGTTGTTAACCTCCAAGGTTAAACCGTCATATGAAGGTGGGTATCTAAAGGGTTGCGCACAAGTCAGATGAGGATT
>JABLXM010000082.1 GCA_013177815.1 Anaerolineae bacterium
GGTGTCCCAAAAGTGATTAATTTATCATGGCGCGGGGAGGAGTTTTTCATTAATGGGGGAGATGCTTCCCCCTGCGGGGACTTCGCGCTTCGCTCAGCATGACGAATCTGACTTTTGGGACAGCCCCTTATTTGTTCATTCCCCGCAGGATCAGGTTCAAAATGATCGTTAGCACAACGCTGATGAGCAGCGAGAGCAGCAACGGCGCCACGCAGGTGAGGTTGCCAACCTGCCAGCGTAGCGTGCCCGGGAACTGCCCCAAACCGCCCAGCCGCTTGACCACCATCAACGCCGCGCCGATCACCACCAGCGCAACGCCGGCAACGATCAACCAGCGACCAAGCACTTCAAGATCTATTTCCATAACCAAAACCTGCCAGCCAGGTTCATCATACTACATCACAGACCGGGCTGATGCGTCTGCAATCGCCTTTCCATCCTGCAAGCCCTGCTTGACGCATCATGGCGGTTATGCTACTATCAGATTACGGTAATAGAACGTTTGTAAATCTCATGGGCAGACAGTCCCGAAGGATGATGAACATGGCAAGAAATGTTAAAGTTCTCTGGATCGCCCTGGTGCTGGCTTTACTGCTGCCAGCCTGCCTCCGTCCCGCCTCCACCCCGCCGGCGATGACTGCCACGCCCGAGGATCTCATCCCCTTCCCGATCACGATCACTACTCAGCTATCGCAGGCAGAATTGGATCAGACGGCGACCGCCCTGGCGCAACCCACCATCGCGATCAGCACCGAGACACCCAAGCCTGAAAATACCGCCACACCGGAGGAAGTGGTGATACCACCACTGGTTGTGCCGGAATCCTACACGCTGGAAAAAGGCGAATTCCCCTTTTGCATTGCGCGGCGTTTCGACCTCGACCCGGCTGCGCTGCTCAACCTGAACGGGCTGAGCACCAACAGCGTCACCCAGCCCGGCATGACACTCAAGATCCCCCAGGGAACCGCATGGGGCTCCGCCTTTGGCGCCCGCTCGCTGCGGTCCCACCCCACCAGTTACACCGTGACCGGCGGCGAAACCATCCACACCATCGCCTGTTCCTTCGGGGATGTGGACCCCAATGCCATCATCGCCGTCAACGGGTTGGAAGAACCCTACACCTTGAGTTCCGGTCAGGTATTGCAAATTCCATGATGTGACCGCCTGCATGAACCTTATTTCACGACGACAAGCCGACAAGGGGCAGTCCCAGCCCCTTGTCTTTTATTTCATATTACTCACCCAAGAGGCACAATGATCTTCAAAGTCCATGCCAAAAACACCTTATACCAGGGGCGGGTCTTCGCACTGGAACAATGGAATGTGACCACCCCGGACGGACGGGAAACCACTTACGACCTGATTGCGCACCCCGGCGCGGTGACCCTGTTGCCGCTGGATGACGAAGGGCAGGTCTTATTCATCCGCCAGCACCGTCTGGGCGCCGGCGGGGTGCTGTTGGAATTGCCCGCCGGGACGCTGGAAGACGGCGAAGACCCAAGCGTTTGCGCCGGGCGCGAACTGCGCGAAGAGACCGGTATGTCCGCCGATCAATTGACCTTGTTGGGCGATTTCTACATGGTGCCCGGCTATTCCACCGAACATATGTGGGTCTACCTGGCAACCGGCTTGCGCCCTGCCCCCCTGGCGGGCGACCTGGATGAATTCATCGAGGTGGAACCCATCCCGTTGGCGCAGGTCTGGCAGATGGCAGCGGCGGGTGAGATACACGACGGCAAATCGCTGGCTAGTTTGCTTTTGGCTCAAAAACATCTAAACCAGGGCGGTCCAAGCAACACGTCCACGAGCCAATAAGATATGACAGGACACAGGTGTTTTAGGTGACCAATATAACTAACTGATCCTTTACAAAATGGATAAACTTATACGGATATCACCTGTCCAGACAGCCGGCGCCAGGTCTACGGCGCTTTGGTTTTTCTGATCCTTAGGCAGTACGGAGTAATGCAATGACTCGAAAAATGATCACGATCGATGCCAACGAAGCAGTGGCGAAAGTCGCTTTCAAACTGAGCGAGGTGATCGCCATTTACCCGATCACACCATCCTCCAGCATGGGCGAATTTGCCGATGCCTGGTCAGCCATCAACAGCAAGAACCTGTGGGGCACCGTGCCCCTGGTGGTCGAGATGCAATCCGAGGGCGGCGCAGCCGGCGCGGTGCACGGCGCCGTGACCGCCGGCGCGCTCAGCACCACCTTTACCGCCTCTCAGGGATTGCTTTTGATGATCCCCAACATGTTCAAGATCGCCGGCGAGTTGACGCCGACGGTCTTCCACGTCTCCGCCCGCACGGTGGCTACCCACGCCCTTTCGATCTATGGCGACCATTCGGACGTGATGGCAACCCGCAGCACCGGCTTCGTACTGTTGGCTTCGCGTTCCTGCCAGGAAGCGCAAGATATGGCGCTCATCAGCCACGCCGCTTCGCTGGAGTCGCGCCTGCCGTTTCTGCACTTCTTCGATGGTTTTCGCACATCTTCTGAGGTCAACAAAATAGAACAGTTGGAAGACGAAGACTTGCGGGCGTTGATCTCGGACGAGAAAGTGGCAGCGCACCGCGCGCGCGGGCTTTCACCGGACCATCCCAGCCTCAAGGGCACCGCCCAGAACCCAGATGTCTTCTTCCAATCGCGCGAGACGGCAAACCCCTACTACCAGGCGTGCATCGGCATTGTGCAAGCCACGATGGACAAGTTCGCCAAAGTGACCGGCAGGCAGTATCACCTGTTCGATTACGCCGGCGCACCCGATGCCGAGCGCGTCATCATTATGATGGGCTCCGGCGCCGAGACAGCCGAAGAAACCGCACGCCACCTGGCAGAAAAAGGCGAGAAAGTGGGCGTTGTGACCGTGCATCTCTATCGCCCATTCTCGGTGGCGCACCTGATGCAGGCGCTGCCAGCCAGCGTCAAAGCCATCGCGACGCTCGACAGGACCAAAGAACCCGGCGCGACCGGCGAGCCGCTGTATGAAGATGTTGTTTCCGCGGTCAGCCAGGGGTTGGCGGACGGTTCGACTGCTTTCAAGTCAGCACCCATCATCGTGGGCGGGCGTTATGGCTTGGGCTCCAAGGAATTCACGCCCGGCATGGTCAAGGGAGTCTTCGACGACCTGAAAGCCGACCAGCCGCACAACCACTTTACGATCGGCATCAAGGACGATGTTTCCAACAGCAGTCTGCCCTACGACCCCGGCTTCTCGATCGAAGACCCGCAGACGGTGCGCTGTGTGTTCTTCGGGCTGGGCGCCGATGGCACGGTGGGCGCCAACAAGAATTCCATCAAGATCATCGGCGAAGAGACCGGGAATTTCGCACAGGGTTATTTCTACTACGACTCCAAGAAATCCGGTTCGATCACGATCTCATTCCTGCGCTTTGGACCCAAACCCATCCACGCGCCGTACCTGATCGGCGAGGGCGACGCCACCTTCGTCGCCTGCCACCAGTTCACCTTTCTGGAGCGGTTGGATATGCTGCGTTACGCTGCGCCGGGTGGGGTCTTCCTTTTAAACAGCATCCACAAGCCTGAGGAAGTCTGGAATCACCTGCCGCGCCAGGCGCAACAAGCTATCATCGACAAGGGGCTGCGCTTCTTCGTCATCGATGCCTATGAAGTGGCGGAAAAGACCGGCATGGGCGGGCGGGTGAACACCATCATGCAGACCTGCTTCTTTGCCATCAGCGGCGTGCTGCCCAAGGATGATGCCATCGCCGAAATCAAGAAGAGCATCAAGAAGACCTACGGCAAGCGCGGCGAGGCGGTGGTGAACCAGAACTACGCCGCCGTCGATTCAACGCTGGAAAATCTACACGAAGTCAAGGTGCCGGCGAAAGCCAGCAGCCAGTTGGAATTGCGCCCGCCGGTGGACCCCGCCGCGCCCGACTTCGTGCGCCAGGTGCTGGGACCGATGATGGTGTTCGAAGGCGACAACCTGCCGGTGAGCGCTTTCCCGGTCGATGGCACCTACCCAACCGGCACCACCATGTGGGAAAAGCGCAACATTGCGCTCGAGATCCCGGTGTGGGAACCCGACTTGTGCATCCAATGCGGCAAATGCGCCTTCGTCTGCCCGCATGCCACCATCCGCCAGAAGGTCTACGACCCGGCGCTGCTGCAAAAGGCGCCTGCCGCCTTCAAAGCGACGGATGCCAAATTCCGCGAAGTCCCCGGCTTGAAGTTCACCATCCAAATTGCGCCGGAGGATTGCACCGGCTGCGGCTTGTGCGTGGAAGCCTGCCCGGCAAAGGACAAGACCCAGGTAGGACGCAAAGCCATCAACATGGCAGAGCAGCCGCCCCTGCGCGAACAGGAACGCGCCAACTGGGAATTCTTCCTGGACCTGCCCGAAGCAGACCGCACCGCCTTCAGCCCAACAACGGTCAAGAACTCGCAATTGCTGCAACCGCTGTTCGAGTTCTCCGGCGCCTGCAGCGGCTGCGGCGAAACCCCTTACCTGAAGCTGCTGAGCCAGCTTTACGGCGACCGCATGGTGGTCGCCAACGCCACCGGCTGCTCTTCCATCTACGGCGGCAACCTGCCAACCACACCCTGGACGGTCAACCGCCAGGGATTGGGACCGGCGTGGTCCAACTCGCTGTTCGAGGACAACGCCGAGTTCGGTTTGGGCATGCGGCTGACGCTGGATAAGCAGCAGGAATTTGCGCGCGAGCTGGTAGCTGCCCTGGGCGACAAACTGGGCAAACAACTGGTGGATGACCTGCTGAACACCGACCAGAGCAATGACGCCGGCGTGCTGGCTCAGCGCCGGTATGTGGCGGCATTGAAAGAGAAGCTGGCGAAGATGAGCGACCCGCGCGCAGCCCAACTGGCAAGCGTGGCGGATACGCTGGTGCGCAAGAGCGTGTGGATCGTGGGCGGCGATGGCTGGGCATACGATATCGGCTACGGCGGTCTGGACCACGTGCTGGCTTCCGGTCGCAACGTCAATATCCTGGTGCTGGATACCGAAGTCTATTCCAACACCGGTGGTCAGGCTTCCAAAGCCACACCGCGCGCAGCGGTGGCGAAGTTCGCCGCCAACGGCAAGGGGCTGCCCAAGAAGGACCTGGGCATGATCGCCATGGCGTACGGCTACGTCTATGTGGCGCGGGTGGCGATGGGCGCCAACGACCAGCACACCCTGAAAGCCTTCCTGGAAGCGGACGCCTACGATGGTCCATCGCTCATCATCGCTTACTCGCACTGCATCGCGCATGGCATCGATATGCGCAAAGGACTGGAACAGCAGAAGAACGCGGTGCAATCCGGCGTTTGGCAACTTTTCCGCTATAACCCCAACCTGGCGGATGAGGGCAAGAACCCCCTGGTGATCGACTCACGCGAACCCACCATCCCGGTCGAAGAGTACGCCTACCAAGAGACCCGCTACCGCATGCTGCTGCAAAGCAACGAACAGCGCGCCGAGGCATTGATGAAATCCGCCCGATCGGACGCCAAAAAACGCTGGGAGCTGTATCGTCAGATGGCAGATATCCATTACCAGTCCAATCAAGAGAACAATGACAAAGACCATTAGGAGGCTGACATGCCGGATCTGAGCACCCAATACCTCGGTTTGAAATTGAAGAACCCGCTGGTGGCATCGGCATCGCCGCTATCCAAAAAGCTGGATAGCATCCGCCGCCTGGAAGACAAGGGCATCAGCGCCATCGTGATGTATTCCCTGTTCGAAGAACAGATCGTCCACGAGAGCCGGGCGCTGGATCACTACCTCAACCTGGGCACCGAATCATACGCCGAGGCGCTCACTTACTTCCCGGACCTGGCGACCTACAACATCGGTCCGGAAAGCTACCTGGACCTGATCCGCAAAGCCAAAGAGGTGGTCGATATCCCCATCATCGCCTCGCTCAACGGTTTCACCAACGGCGGATGGGTCGACTACGCCAGGCGCATGGCGCTGGCGGGCGCGGATGCGCTGGAACTGAACATCTACGCCATCACTACCGAACAGGAAACCACCAGCGATCAATTCGAATCATCGTATGTGGAGTTGGTGAGCGCCATCCGCCAGCAGATCGATATTCCCCTGGCGGTCAAGCTGAGCCCCTTCTTCACCGCGCTGCCCAACCTGGCATCGCGCCTGGTGCAGGCTGGCGCAAACGGTCTGGTGCTGTTCAACCGCTTCTACCAGCCCGATTTGGATATCGACCAACTGGAAGTAGTGCCGAACCTGGAACTGAGCACTTCCAGCGACCTGCGGTTACCGCTGCGCTGGGTAGCCATCCTGTTCGGTCGCATCCAGGCAGACATGGCACTTTCCAGCGGTGTGCACACCAGTCAGGACGCACTGAAAGCCATGATGGCGGGCGCCCGGGTCGCCTGCATGACCTCTGAACTGCTCAAGAATGGGCTGGTGCGGATCGAAGAGATGCTGGCAGAGATGCAGCAGTGGATGGAGGAACACGAATACGAGTCCATCCGGCAAATGCAGGGCAGCATGAGCCAGCAGGCGGTCGCCGAACCCGGTACCTTCGAGCGAGCCAACTACATGAAGGCGTTGACCTCGTTCGACCACCGCATGCGGTGATCTCTGGCTGATATCATTAAATAAATAGATTGCCCCCGCGGAAGTTCGCGGGGGCGTTTGATTCAAAAAAACACCACTGAAGTCGGCGTGTCATCCTTCAACGGCGGGTTCGTTCACCTTGCGGTGACGATAGACGATCCTGCCGCGGGTAAGGTCATAGGGTGACATCTCGACCCGCACACGATCGCCCAGCAAAATGCGAATGTAATATTTACGCATGCGACCAGAGAGGTAAGCAAGCACCGCGTGACCATTTTCGAGCTTGACGCGGAACTGGGTGCCCGGCAAAGCCTCCACAATGGTGCCTTCCATACTGATCTTATCGTCTTCTTTCGCCATCTTCCTCTCCTCACTTCCCTGAAGGGAACCTGCCCACCAGGCGGGCAGACTAGTCGTTACCTGCCTTGAGGTATTGGCGACGCTTGATGCGGCGCATCGACTTCTTCTTTTCCACTCGCCGTTGTTCGCTTTTGGAAACAAACCAGCGTTTTCGCCGGACGGTGCTCAACACACCGCTCTTGACGACCTTCTTGCGGAAGCGCTTGAGCAGTTGGTCCTGAGACTCGTTCGGTCGAAGTGTAACCATTGCCATCAGAAAATCACCTCCCTTCTCGCAAGGGATGGGCAGTTTGGAAGGGTAAGGGAGACGAAAAACCGGCTGACATTTCGCGCGCAGCCGGGCAGGGGTGAAGAACTTGTTTAGATCGTCAACCGCACTGCTCTGAGCTGCCGTCCTCCTTTGTAATCGGTCCAAACCGCCAACTACGGATAAATTACAATAACACATCGATTATACCCGATATGCTATTGAGAGTCAATTATGAGACTAATCTGAAAACAAATCTTACAGGTGGCATTACCAGAACCTACGCCTGCGTTTCAGTCCCCTTACGGGGATTGGTTTGATTTCAAAGCCCGCAGAGAAAAAAGAGAAAAGGAAAGAGATGACCGATTTTGTTTCAGTCCCCTTGCGGGGATTGGTTTAATTTCTACGCGGCGGGATGGGAGGCGGCATGGGAGGCGGCAGAGGCGTTTCAGTCCCCTTACGGGGATTGGTTTAATTTCTACTTGGGAGCCATGCTCCTAGCAGATTGCGCGGTCGATGACGTTTCAGTCCCCTTACGGGGATTGGTTTAATTTCAACAATAAAAGAAATAAGCATCAAGAACAAGGATGGTCAAGAGTTTCAGTCCCCTTACGGGGATTGGTTTAATTTCAACAATGGGCGAGATCAAATTATTGTACTCCGCCGCCGCCACACTAGTTTCAGTCCCCTTACGGGGATTGGTTTAATTTCAACTAGTAGGGGGTGCTTGTAGCATCATGCTCAGCATGGTTTCAGTCCCCTTACGGGGATTGGTTTAATTTCAACTGTCACATGGGACAGCGAAACTAGGGTGTGGGAACTTGTTTCAGTCCCCTTACGGGGATTGGTTTAATTTCAACTCAAGAAGTGAGGCAAAAAGAAGGGCGAGCGCCAAAAAAAAGTTTCAGTCCCCTTACGGGGATTGGTTTAATTTCAACGTAAAAGCAGGTGACTTAAGTCTGCAAGACAATCGTGTGTTTCAGTCCCCTTACGGGGATTGGTTTAATTTCAACAACCAGCTGTTTCTTCACCCTCTGAATCAACAGTTCTTGAGTTTCAGTCCCCTTACGGGGATTGGTTTAATTTCAACAGGGACTACAGCAAACATAGAGATCAAGCCCTAAGAGCGTTTCAGTCCCCTTACGGGGATTGGTTTAATTTCAACATAGTGATAGTTATTGTCGGGTGTTTCACTAGCATCGTTTCAGTCCCCTTACGGGGATTGGTTTAATTTCAACTAGCACTAGTTATTACAAGTGCCTGCACAATTACATTGTTTCAGTCCCCTTACGGGGATTGGTTTAATTTCAACATTACAGTCATACAATTATCGACATCGACGGAAACGTTTCAGTCCCCTTACGGGGATTGGTTTAATTTCAACAAAAGGGGGAAAATCAAAGAGCAGGGCGAAAATAGAAGAGTTTCAGTCCCCTTACGGGGATTGGTTTAATTTCAACGGTGCGTGTGGCATCACGGTCACCGTGATGCTGATAAGTTTCAGTCCCCTTACGGGGATTGGTTTAATTTCAACAGTTTTGGAGCTGGGGCTTCGAGATCAATCCAACGCGTTTCAGTCCCCTTACGGGGATTGGTTTAATTTCAACAGCGCCGCTACAGCAAGCCGTGGATTGCCAAAGTAGAGTTTCAGTCCCCTTACGGGGATTGGTTTAATTTCAACGGAAGACAAACAAGAAGAAAGCCAGTCAGAAACGGGAAACGGTTTCAGTCCCCTTACGGGGATTGGTTTAATTTCAACAGAGCGGCATGACCTGACGCCGCAGATCTGGAACATGATCAGTTTCAGTCCCCTTACGGGGATTGGTTTAATTTCAACTATCACACAGGAGGAACGATGGACCAGAATTTGTACGTTTCAGTCCCCTTACGGGGATTGGTTTAATTTCAACTCCATCGGTCTTTCAGTTTCTTCACCTCCACTTTGATATTCTTCAAGATGTTCACGGTTTTCTTCATGCTTTTCGCCGCACCACCTTATTATACTTGAAAAACGAACCTGGCAACCGCGCCTTGATTGTGCTTTCTCCTTCGTCTTTTTGCCCGCCAGCAAGCCCGCCTTCCCTCTTCTCCCCGTGTGATTACCGGCTCCTTGGCACTGCTTGGCTGAAAATGGCGAAGCAGACGCCATCCCCCCTGAATACCCCCTCAGCTTCGCTATATCACCAACTGCCGCACCCAGGCGCTGGGTGAACGGCAAACCGCCTTGCCCGAAGCCGCTTAAATCAAAAAAGCCTCTTGGCAATGACCTACTCTCCCAAGGGGTCGCCCCCCAAGTACCATCGGCGCTGGCAGGCTTAACGACCGGGTTCGGGATGTGTCCGGGTGTACCTCTGCCGCTCCAATCACCAAGAGACTTTTTATACAAAAGTAATCGCATTGTTGAATAGTATTGTAAGCGATGATAGAAAAAGTACCAAGTTCTCCGCATCACACGGAAGCCCTCGATCATTAGTACGGCTTAGCTCAATGCATTGCTGCACTTACACACGCCGCCTATCAAGCAGGTAGTCTACCTGCGATCTTACTCCCTTACGGGAAAACAGGGATCTCATCTTGAGGCAAGTTTCCCACTTAGATGCTTTCAGCGGTTATCTCTGCCAGACATGGCTACCCAGCGATGCCGTTGGCACGACAACTGGCACACCAGAGGTCTGTCCACCCCGGTCCTCTCGTACTAGGGGCAGCTCCTCTCAAATCCCTTACGCCCACAGCGGATAGAGACCGACCTGTCT
>JABLXM010000083.1 GCA_013177815.1 Anaerolineae bacterium
GCGACTAAGCGCCCTATTCAGACTCGCTTTCGCTACGGCTTCGGGTGTCACTCCCTTAACCTCGCCACAAAGATTAACTCGCAGGCTCATTCTCCAAGAGGCACGCTGTCAGGCATAGCGGCGCGCAACCGGCTTTCACCGGCGCACCGACCCGCCATTAGCCCTCCAACTGCTTGTAAGCTCACGGTTTCAGGTTCTATTTCACTCCCCTCAACGGGGTACTTTTCACCTTTCCCTCACGGTACTTGTTCACTATCGGTCGCCAAGCGTATTTAGCCTTGGAGAGTGGACTCCCCAGCTTCCTGCCGGATTAGCGTGCCCGGCAGTACTCAGGAACTCAGCGGGAGGGACATCATTTTCGCGTACCGGACTATCACCGTCTTTGGTTGGCTTTCCCACACCATTCTGCTAACAATGTCTTTTGTAACTCCCATATGCCGAGCCCTACAACCCCACCCAAGCAAGCCTGGATGGTTTGGGCTTTTCCCTTTTCGCTCGCCACTACTCAGGGAATAATTTCTTTTCCTCTGGGTACTTAGATGTTTCAGTTCCCCAGGTGCCCCTCATTATCCTATGTATTCAGATAATGATGCCGTTGGTTCGCAACGGCGGGTTTCCCCATTCGGACATCCCCGGATCAATCGCCTGTTCACGGCTACCCGAGGCTTATCGCAGTGACCCACGTCCTTCATCGGCACTTGGCGCCAAGGCATCCACCGTAAGCTCTTAGTAGCTTCCGCACGTGATGCGGAGAATTCGATACTTTTTCTTGTCTTACTTGAAATGTCTTGTATGTATTGGCCTACAATACTATTCAATTATTAAGGTTCAGATCCTCACCGGTTGACCGGTGCGGGCTGCCTCTCACGTTGCCGTGCGGGGCATGCAGTACCCGCCAACCACTTTATTCAATTATCAAGGCGACCCGGCTCACCGCCGGGTCGCCTTGATCGGTTTCCCTACGGATCAGCCATTCTGTTGGTTCAAACCAAACCTATCGCCAATCGTACCCTTTCCACATCATCGCAACCACCCGGCTGCGCTACAGCTCAGTGGAGATGAGGGGATTCGAACCCCTGACCTCCGCCGTGCAAAGGCGGCGCTCTCCCAACTAAGCTACATCCCCAGAAAAACCTGGGCGAGTGGGCCTTTCAGGGCTCGAACCTGAGACCTTGCCCTTATCAGAGGCACGCTCTAACCAACTGAGCTAAAGGCCCGCGCATCTCAACAACTGAAGAGTGATAAGAAGCAACTGCATGGTCCTGGTTCGCAACCTCGCCACCGCTGACGAGGATTTGCGGTTCATGAGTAGAACTTTCGTCCTTAGACGATCGTTCGGCTCTCTTAGAAAGGAGGTGATCCAGGCGCACCTTCCGGTACACCTACCTTGTTACGACTTCGTCCCAGTCACCAACCCCACCCTCGACGGCTCCTTCCTTACGGTTAGGATACCGGCTTCAGGTGTTGCCAGCTCCCATGACGTGACGGGCGGTGTGTACAAAGCCCGGGAACGTATTCACCGCAGTATAGCTGACCTGCGGTTACTAGCAACTCCATCTTCATGCAGGCGGGTTGCAGCCTGCAATCTGAACTGAGGCCAACTTTGAGGATTGGCTCCACCTCGCGGCTTAGCGACCTATTGTGCTGACCATTGTAGCGTGTGTGTAGCCCAGGATATAAAGGCCATGCTGACTTGACGTCATCCTCACCTTCCTCCGGCTTAGTACCGGCGGTCCCGTATGACACTTGTAACATACGGCGAGGGTTGCGCTCGTTAGCGGACTGAACCGAACATCTCACGACACGAGCTGACGACAGCCATGCAGCACCTGTACAAGCTCCCCGAAGGGTCGTTCCTGTTTCCATTCACTACCACTTGTATGTCAAACCCTGGTAAGGTTCTTCGTGTAGCATCGAATTAAACCACACGCTCCGCTGCTTGTGCGGGCTCCCGTCAATTCCTTTGAGTTTTAACCTTGCGGCCGTAGTCCCCAGGCGGTGAACTTAATGCGTTAGCTTCGGCACTGAAGGATTTGAACCCTCCAACGCCAAGTTCACATCGTTTACAGCTAGGACTACCGGGGTCTCTAATCCCGTTTGCTACCCTAGCTTTCGCGTCTGAGCGTCAGAAATGGGCCAGGAGGCCGCTTTCGCCACTGGTGTTCCTCCGGATATCTACGCATTCCACCACTACACCCGGAATTCCACCTCCCTCTCCCATCCTCTAGTCCGGTAGTATTGAACGACCTCTCCCAGTTAAGCCAGGAGCTTTCACATCCAACTTACCGAACCGCCTGCACGCGCTTTACGCCCAGTAAATCCGAATAACGCTTGTCTCCTACGTGTTACCGCGGCTGCTGGCACGTAGTTAGCCGAGACTTATTCACAGGGTACTGTCCTTTCTCATCCCCTGTAAAAGTGCTTTACAACCCGAAGGCCTTCATCGCACACGCGGCGTTGCTGGTTCAGGCTTTCGCCCATTACCAATATTCCCTACTGCTGCCACCCGTAGGTGTATGGACCGTGTTTCAGTTCCATTGTGGGGGGCCACCCTCTCAGGTCCCCTAGCCGTCATCGCCTTGGTAAGCCATTACCTTACCAACTAGCTGATGGCACGCAGGCCCCTCCCAAAGCGGATTACTCCTTTAGTCATCAGGCATCTGATCCCGAAGACCACATGGGGTATTAGCAACCCTTTCGGGCTGTTATCCCTCACTTTGGGGCAGGTCACCAACGCGTTACTCACCCGTTCGCCACTGAGGAAGTATTGCTACTCCTCCGTTCGACTTGCATGTATTAGGCACGCCGCCAGCGTTCATCCTGAGCCAGGATCAAACTCTCCGCAAAAATATCACCTTTTCAGGTGTTTTGATCGGAAGTTTCTTGAACACAGGTTTGTTATTGCTTAGTTTGGTGCTTCTTATCACTATTCAATTGTTAAGGTGCCAACTTCCCCAAGATCCACTCTTTACCCATGACGCTCGCTTGACAGACAAAACTACCGATGCAATCCCACTCCAATTCTGTTCCATGCTGCGGAAATACATCGGCGGTGCTGACTTGCTCCCCGTAGGGCTTGCCTCAAGGGTATTCACTTGTAAATGATCTGCCCGTTGGCGAGATCGTTTCGTAACTTGGGATTAGTATTTTACCCGCATGGCAGGTTTTTGTCAAGGATACCATCCTACCAATCGGTCATTTTGCCGCAAGTACGCATTTGACTTGCAAGTGAGGGGTCTTTCGATTTGGAAGGTTCCATGTCCCTCGCGGGACAATCTATCTAGTTTCAGACAGCGGGCTCGATTATACCGCGAGCGAGGATTATGTCAAGGCTATTCGGGCACGAGTTTTGTACAATTCTTTAACACGCTGGCAGGGGGCAAGCACCGCCCCCCCTCTTACCCGGCTTTAATCTCGCCTGAATAACTCCTGAACATCTGCTGATTACAATGTAAACATGAACCTATGGAGATCTAATCATGAATAAAACGCTCAAGATCGTATTGATTGTCCTGGCTGGGCTGTTGGTCGCCGGCGGGCTGGTGGCTGGCGGGTTCATCCTCGGCAGCGCCCGCAATTTTGTCTCAGCCATTGTCGACCGACGCGTCGAGGTGCAGGTGCCCTACACCACTCGGTTGCACCGCTTCAACCAGATGCCCGAACAGGGCATGCCGGAGATCCTCCCGCGCCAGGCACCGGGCTTTACCCCGCGTGATTTCATCGAGCCAATGACGATGGACCAGGCGCGCGAGGCGATCGATGACTACCTGAAGACACTCGATATCGACGGGCTGGAGATCGGAGAGATCATCCTCTTCGATAACCACGCCTACGCCACCATTTTGGAAAGTGAAACCGCTGCCGCCGCCTTCGAAGTGCGCGTGATGCCTGGCGGGATGGGTGTCTTCGTCGAACCCAACTCTTGGAACCTCAAGTACAGCGGCGATGCGGTGGGCAAAAGAGGGCTGCGCGGCACGATCGTGCTCAATCCTGAGGAAGTACCGGCAATGACCGTCACGCCCGAGCAGGCGCTATCCTTCGCCCAGGCTTACCTGGATGAATACCTGCCCGAGGCAGCATTGAGCGGTGATCCCATCGCATTCCCCGGCTACTACACACTGCGGGCATCCAGCGATGGCGAGGTGAACGCCATCCTGCACGTCAACGGTTACACCGGGCAAACTTATGCCGACCGCTGGCGCGGCGAATTCGTCGAAATGAGCGAATAGAGGCAGCCAGCCGCCAGTATTCCACCTTTCCTTTTCCGTCTTCTTCCTCCTTCTCTCAACCCGGCGCTGCCTGGAGCCCAGCGCCGGGCGCCTTTTTAACTAATAACCGGAATAATCACCTCTAATGAACGTTTAACAGGGAAATATGACCCAAATGGTATAATCTGCGACATGCAAACCCTGAGCCACCCACGAAACAATTCGCTCGCCATTTTGGAGAAAGCGCTGGCTGCCCTGCTGATGGGCATCGCCGGGTTCGTCGTGCTGGCTTCGGCTGCCATCGTCATATTCCAGCTTTGGTATCTCGGGCGCATCTTCCCGGGCGTCTCGGTGGCGGGTATACCGGTCGCCGGGCTCAAGCCCGCCGAAGCCACCACCCGGCTCGCCAGCCAGTTGGTCTTCCCGCAGGACGGCAAATTGCTGTTGCAATCTGGCGAACGCACCTGGTTGCTTTCTCCAAGCGAACTGGGTCTTTACCTGGACCCCAGCAATTCCGCTGCCCAGGCTTTTCGGGTCGGTCGCGATGGGTCATTAGCCCAGCGATTGCAATACCAACTCGACGCGCTCACGGGTGGGGTGGATGTGGCACCCTTGCTGATCCATGACCAGCGCCAAACCGCCATCGTGCTCTCGCAGATCGCCGGCGAGATCGAACTGCCCATGCTGGATCCGACGATCACCATCCAGGGCACCGATGTGGTCGTCACCCCCGGTCAGGTCGGTTTGCGGGTCGACCAGGATGCCACCATATCGTCGATCATGAAACAGATGCAAAGCCTGCAGGATGGGGTGATCCCATTGGCGACGTACCAGGTGGTTCCTGAGGTGGTGGATGTCGAGGCGCAGGCGGAACTGGCGCGTCAGATCCTCAGCCTGCCATTGATCCTGACCCTGCCGGAGGGACAGCCGGAACCGCACGGACCATGGACTTTCGAACCAGACACGCTGGCGCGCATGCTGGCTTTCGAGCGGGTGCAAACGGATGGCACCACCCGCTATCAGGTGACCATTGACAGCAGCCAGTTGCGCGTCTTCCTGAACGAGTTGGAACCCGAACTGTACTTGCAGCCAGAAGACCCGCGCTTCATCTTCAACGACGATACGCGCGAACTGGAAGTCATCCAGCCGGCAGTGATCGGGCGCACCTTGAAGATCGAGGAAAGCATCGACGCCATTCAGAAGGAATTGCTGCAAGGCGGACATGTGACCGAGCTGACGCTGGCGCTAACCCCGCCGGATATCTCCGACAATGTGACCGGCGCAGAGTTGGGCATCACCGAACTGGTCTATTCGGAATATTCCTACTTCTATGGCTCATCCAGTGAACGGGTGCAGAACATCACCGCGTCGGCGCAGCGCTTCCACGGTTTGTTGGTGGCGCCGGGCGAGACCTTCTCGATGGCAGACGCCCTGGGCAACATCTCGCTGGAGAACGGCTACGCAGAAGCACTCATCATCGTCGGCGACCAGACCGTCAAAGGGGTCGGCGGGGGCGTCTGCCAGGTCAGCACCACGCTGTTCCGCACCGCCTTCTTCGCCGGTTTTCCCATCGTCGAACGTCACGCCCACGCTTACCGCGTCTATTATTACGAAAAAGTGTCCGGCAACAGCATCAACTCCCAACTGGCGGGGCTGGATGCCACCGTCTTCGTTCCGCTGGTGGATTTCAAATTCACCAACGACACTCCCAACTGGCTGTTGATGGAAACTTATGTCAACCCCTCCTACTCATCCATCCAGTGGAAGTTCTACTCCACGTCGGACGGACGGACGGTGGAATGGCAGACCACCGGCTTGCAGAATGTGGTACAGGCGCCGCCCACCGAGTACCGCGAGAATCCTGAACTGGCAAACGGCGAAGTGAACCAGGTGGATTGGGAAGCCGACGGCGCCGATGTCACCGTCACCCGCCAGGTCTACCGCGACGGCAGCCTGCTGTATGATGACACCTTCCAGACCCATTACCAGCCCTGGCAAGCGGTTTATGAATACGGACCGGGCACCGAGGGCATGCCGCCCGACGAAACGCCGGTCGACGGGAACGAAGAAGAGTAGTGGTAAAATTGGGACGTCACCTTGACAATTGGAGGCTTCATGCTGAGTGAAAGATTGTTGGAGATCCTGCGCTGCCCCAACTGCAACCCCAACGATGGCGGTCTGTTGACATATCACCAGGGCAGTTGGTTGATCTGCAATGACTGCGGGCGCAAATACCCGGTAGTGGGAGACCTCCCGGTCATGCTGCTGGAAGAAGGCGGCAAATACATTGACACCCCAATCGAGAATCTCCCCATCCCTCCCAAATATCCTTGATCAAACAAAACCGACCGACAACCTGGCAGAGTTCTTGCACCTAGATAACGAAACCCTCCAGGAGCGGCAGAGCAAGTGGTTAAAGAGCCTATGACACGTTCAAAACAAATTCGAACGGCGCGCCGGAAGCAAAGCCCCGACCGCGCCACCCTCATCCTGACGATCGTCTTTGCCGTGCTGGCGGTGGCAGTGGCTGTGACTGCCTTCGTGGTTGTCCGCAACCTCATCAGCGCCTGGACGATAACCGGCTTGCCCGGCGCGCCCGACCCGGGCGCAGGCGGTGTGCTGGGCGGTCCAACCCCCAGCGGGACGGAATACGTCCAGCCATTACAACCCATCAGCGGTCCAACTGCCCAACCCTGGGATGGAAAAACGCGCATCACGCTCCTGTTCATGGGATTGGACGCGCGAGACTGGGAAGCCGGCGAAATTCCCCGCAGCGACACCATGATCCTGTTCACCATGGATCCGGCATCCATGACCGCCGGTATGCTTTCCATTCCGCGCGACATGTGGGTCAATATCCCGGGTTTTGAATACGCCAAGATCAACACCGCCTATTACCTGGGCGAAGCGTATAAATTGCCGGGCGGCGGACCCGGTCTGGCGACCCAAACGGTGGAACAGTTCCTGGGGGTGCCGATCAATTATTATGCCCAGGTCGACTTCAACGCCTTCGTGGCAATCATCGACGAAATGGGCGGTCTGGATATGCACATCAAGGAAGAGATCAAGATCGACCCAATCGGCAAGGATAACACCAAGACGCTGTACCCCGGCGTGCAGACGCTGACCGGCGCAGAAACGTTGGCGTATGCCCGCGCGCGCTACACCGAGGGTGATGACTTCAGCCGCTCCGAGCGCCAACAGCAAGTCATCCTGGCGATCCGTGACCAGGTGCTGACCTTCAACATGCTGCCGACCCTGCTCGCCAAAGCCCCCAGTTTATACAATGAGCTGCAGTCCGGCATCAACACCAACATGAACCTGCAGGAGATCATCAGCCTCGCCGCACTGGCGCTCGAGGTAAAAGATCAAGATATCAAGCGCGCCGTCATCGGACCCAACGAGGTCATTCCCGGGCAATCCCCGGACGGGTTGGCGATCCTGATCCCCATTCACGATAAGATCCGCCTGGTGCGGGATGAGGTCTTCCTCGCCGGCGGTCCGGTCGGTCCGCGCGCTGTCGCCACCGAAGGCATATCCCTGCTCCAGCAAGAACAGGCGCGGGTGGCGGTTCACAACGGCACGCAGGTGGCAGACCTGGCTTCGCGCACTGCCGAATATTTGCGCGGGCAGGGCATCAATATCGTCGAGGAAACCAACGCCGACCAGATCTACGAATCGACCACCATCTTCATTTACAACGGTACGCCCTACACTGCCAAGTACATCGCCGAACTGATGAACATCTCCACCAGTCACGTCTTCACCAGCTATTCGCCGGACGTCTACGCCGATATTTTGGTCATCCTCGGTAATGACTGGGCACAAAACAACACCCTGCCGTAGTCTTATTCAGAGATGTAACAAGGGCGTCTAAAAAGCACTTGGAGATGATGAGACACCCTCAGGAAAACAAGAACTGGCGGTCATTGAGCCGCCAGTTTCGCTATATCATGAGCAATACAGACCCACACCCGGTTTACTTTCAGGTCAGCTTCTCGATCCGCTGACGCATCAACAAAGCCGCGCCCATCCAGCCCGCATGCTCCGCGCCAGGAAAGGTTCCGGCGCGGTCAGGCAACCGCTACACACGCCCGCCGCCGCCTTGCAGCCCCCCTGGCATGCCAGCAGTTGCCCGCATCCGTGGCAGGCATCCGGCACGGCACGGGCAAACGCCTGCATGCAGTCGCCTTCGATGATCTCGCCGAAAGGCTTCTCGAACAGATTGCCGAGCACCAGATCGCTGTGATTGCACGGGCGCAGGTTGCCAAGCGGGTCCAACGTATAGTACGCCCGTTCGCTGCCGGCGGCGCAAAATCCAAAGTTGAGATGTGGATATTGCGTTAAATCAACCAGGCATGGTTGGATGGGTATGGAGCACCCCACCGGTAAACTCAACGCTGCGGCAGTTGCCTCGGCAGCGGCGAGCGCTTGCCGCAATTCATCGACGCGCAGCAACAACAAATCCAGGTGATGGCGCCCGCGTCCACCGGGGTTGAAACGGTTGAACATGACGGAACGCGCTCCAAAGGCGAAAGCCAGGCGCATGGTCTCTGCCGCATCGCCATAGTTCAACCGCGTGGCAACGAATGCCGCCACACATTGCCCACGTTGCAGGCGAATGTTCGCCATGGCTTCCAACACCGCATCCCAGGCACCCGGACCACCGGAAAGCCGGTCGTGCACGTTGCGCCGGTGCGAGAGCAGCGGCAGCTCGAACAGGCTTGCCCCGGCATCCATGAGCTCCCGCGCCCGCGCCCCGTCCAACAGGCGCCCATTACTGATGATCGTCGCACGTGCGCCGCGCTGCCTCACAAAATCGAGCAGTTCAACCAGATCGCCGCGCAGCAGCGGTTCCCCGCCGGTGAAGGTCACGTGGCGGCAGTTGGTTTCATCAAGGGCTTTATTTAGCAGATCCAGCGTGCGCCGGGTGTCCAATTCGCCTCGCGGGTAGGCGGTTGCCCCCGGCACCTCACCCTGCCATACATTGTAGCAGTGCAGGCAAGTATGGTTACAGCGTTGAGTTACCTCAAAGATCAAGGTTTGTAGGTGCGGTCTGGGATTCATCGCACTGCAAGCAGGTGTAAGATGAAATCCGCCGCTTCTTTGGCTGCCGGAGAGATTTCCAATTCCAGGTTCTCGAACGACGGGATAGGCAAACCTTTATCGCGATGGTCTGCCATCAACCGCTCGTAGAGTTGATTGACCTGCTCATCGCTCAGGTCATAAAAAGCCATGTCATGCTCCAGCGCAGCGCGGGCTTTTTCCAGCGTTTCCGGAACGAATGTACCTTGACTGGCAAATTCGCTTAATTCTTCTGCCTGTTTGGCGAGTATTTCAGCACTGATTGGGGCATAATCGACGATCACAGGCTCATAACAGGTGATGGGGGCATTCGATCGCCAGATGTGGTAAACAGCGGCGGCGTAGGCTTCCTGAACAAGCCCGGCGGCTTCGGAGGAAAGACCGCTGGATGCCACCAGCGCGTTCAGGGCATTGCGGTGCGTTGAAATCATGATCTCACCAGTGGCATTCTCTTCATTCGAGCCACTCTTGGTTAGCCCTGCCAGGTCAGATAACTGTAGCCATAATTCATACAATCGCTGCATGTTTGGATCGGTAGAGAAAGGCGTTTCTGTGGGCGGCGGCATGGGAGCATAGCAGGTCGATATTGCCCGGCAGCGAGTCATCAGCAGCGCGGCTGCCGATGCGCCAAACAACTTCATGAACTCACGGCGGGATAGCTTTTCCATGCTTCGCCTCCTAAAATCAATGATAGGACGATTCCCAACAGCGTCAAGTTCCAGCAGATTTTGGGAGTGGCTAGATTGATGGGGGTAGTAAAATAAAGGGATGAAAACATGTCCAAAATGCGGAAGTCAGGAACGCCAGAACCGGGATGGGGTGACAGGAGCTGGTAGCCAGCGATATAAATGCATGCAATGCGGAAGCAAATACACGCCAGTGCAGAAAGCGCGTGGATATGATCTAGAGACGCGCAAGAAAGCCATTCAGATGTATGTAGATGGGATGAACTTGCGACGGATCGGGCGACATCTGGGGTTGCATCATCGCACGGTCTCGCTGTGGGTGCAGGCATACGCCAAAGGGATCACCCAGGTGCCAACCCCGCCGGAGGTAGAAACCGCCGAGTTGGATGAGCTGTTCACCTTTATCGGGGATAAAAAAAGAAAATCTACGTCATCACCAAGGTAGATCGGCGCACGCGCTGCTTTATCGGCTGCAATGTGGTTTGGGAGCGGGATAACTCGAACATGCAACAGGTTGTCGATCAAGGGCCAGGCGCGAGAATGTACCACAGTGATGCGTTTCCGATCTACAACCAGTTGAGCTATTACCCGGGGCGCCACATGGTTTCAGAGGGGAAAACCGACACCTATTCGGTTGAAGGGGATAATGCCGAATTGCGCCATTACCGGGCTCGCCTGGGACGCAAGTCCCGTTGTTTCTCGCGTTGTCCCTATGCCTTATGTTACGCGTTGAGGCTTTTCTTCTTTGCCTTCAACTCCAGGCAACTCTACAGACAACAGTATCCCAGCTATCCTGCTCACGTCTTTCAATTCGCTACCCCTTGAATTTATCCACTTCCTAATATCAATCCTAAGAAAGCGTTGACCAGAATCACACTATAATTTGGATTGATATGTGTGGCAGATTTACCCTCACCCTTGAAGTTCCGGAGATTCTGCGTGTCCTTGATGTGGGCGAATTTCCGGATGATTTTCGCGCCCGCTATAATATCGCGCCCTCCCAATCGGTCGCGGTTATACGTGACGCGCACAGTCGTAAGGTCGAGTGGATGCGCTGGGGATTGATCCCGGCTTGGGCATCTTCTGAGGAGGCTGGCAATCGTATGATCAACGCCCGCTCAGAGACCGTTGCCGAAAAACCTTCGTTCCGTTTCGCGTTCTTGAAACAGCGATGTTTGATTTTGGCGGATGGTTTCTATGAATGGCAGAAGCGAGGTAAAGGCAGTGCCATACCTTATTATTTCTGCATGAAGGATGGGGGGCCGTTCATGTTCGCCGGTCTTTGGGCGCTGTGGAAATCAAAGGACATGACGCCGGTGACCAGTTGTGCTATCATCACTTGCCCCGCCAACGACCTGGTCAAACCCATCCATGACCGCATGCCGGTGATCTTGGATCGGCATACCATGTGGCAATGGCTGTTGGAATCAAGGCGTGAGCCGCTACAACAGATGCTTGCCCCGTATGAAGCCGATCTAATGACCGCTTACCGGGTATCGCGGTTAGTGAATGCGCCGGATAATGATGGTCCCGAATGTGTTGTGCCGGATGCCAACGCGTTTATCCCGCCAACCAACTTTTCGTCTTTGACAAACTGATGCAAGCAGGATAAAATCATGCGGGTAAGCGATGAGCCCTGCCAAAGGGCGTTTTTTATGTGCTATCGCTAATGAATAGAATGGGAAACACATATAATGAAGATCATCTGCACCGGCTCGGTTGCCTTTGACTACCTGATGTCCTTCCCAGGATATTTTAAGGATCATCTGTTGCCGGACCAATTGGAACAGGTTAGTCTATCCTTTCTGGTCGATACGATGGTTCGCCAACGTGGTGGGGTCGCGCCCAATATTGCCTACAACCTGGCGTTGTTGGGTGAACGACCGGTGGTGATGGCAACCGTGGGTGAGGATTTCGAAGAGTATCGCGCTTGGCTGGTTGAGAAAGGGGTCGATACCAGCTTGGTGAAGGTCATCCCGGGCAAGTACACCGCGTCATTCTTTGCCAATACCGACCGTTGCAACGCACAGATCGCAAGTTTTTATACCGGTGCGATGGCGGATGCAGCGAGCTTATCGATCAAGGATGTTGTACCGCTCGACCCGGACCTGGTGATCATCTCGCCCAATGATCCGGCTGCGATGGAGAAATACACGACGGAATGCCAGGCGCTGGGGATTGCGTATGTCTACGACCCAAGCCAGCAGATCGTACGGATGGATGGCGCGCGAATGCGCCAGGGCGTCGAGGGCGCACATTGCCTGTTCGCCAACGATTACGAGTTTTCCCTGCTGGCAAAACACACCGGCATGACCCCGGACGAGATCATCGAGCAGGTTGCGTTTACGGTGGTGACGCTGGGGGATAAAGGCGCGCGCGTTTACGTCAAAGATACGGTGTATGAGATTCCGGCGGTGCCGCAGGAGCAGTTGGTTGACCCGACCGGGGTCGGCGATGCCTTCCGCGCCGGGTTCCTGCGTGGGTATTCGCTGGGCTTGGACTGGCAAACCTGCGGACAAATGGGGTCGCTGGCAGCCACTTACTGTCTGGAGCAGCCCGGCACCCAGAACCATTCCTTCACGCCACAGGCGTTCGTGGCGCGTTACCGTCAGCATTTCAGCGACGGGGGTAAGCTGGATGCCCTCATCGATTGACTTATATTTTTATAAGAGAGGAGTAACACATGGCGAATTTTGACATTCGTGATAGTAAATTAGCTGAGGGCGGTCGCCGCCGCATCGATTGGGCTGAGCGCGAAATGCCGGTGCTGAACATGATCCGCGAGCGATTTGAAAAAGAAAAACCCTTGCAGGGTGTGCGCATGTCGGCGTGCCTGCACGTCACGGCGGAAACAGCCAACCTGATGCGCACGTTGGCGGCAGGCGGGGCGGAAGTGGTATTGACGGCATCCAATCCACTCTCCACACAAGATGATGTGGCGGCTTCATTGGTAAGCCACGATGAAGTGCCCGTCTTTGCCATCAAGGGCGAGGATAACGTCACTTATTACAAGCACCTGAACGCGGCGCTGGACCACAAGCCGATGATCACGATGGACGATGGCGCAGATCTGGTGAGCACATTGCACAAGGACCGGCGCGAGTTGTTGGATGGAATGGTTGGCGGTATGGAAGAAACGACCACTGGTGTCATTCGGTTGCGCGCGATGGCGGCTTCTGGCTCGCTGATGTTCCCGGTGGTGGCGGTGAACGATGCGATGACCAAACATTTCTTCGATAACCGTTACGGCACCGGGCAATCGACGATCGATGGGATTGTGCGGGCAACCAATATCCTGTTGGCTGGAAAGAACTTCGTGGTCGCAGGTTATGGCTGGTGTGGGCGCGGTCTGGCGAACCGGGCGCGTGGTATGGGCGCCAATGTGATCGTGACCGAGATCGACCCGCTGAAGGCGTTGGAAGCGGTGATGGACGGCTTCCGCGTGATGCCAATGATGGACGCCGCCAAGGTGGGCGAAATCTTCTGCACGGTCACTGGCGATATGAATGTGATCGACAAGCATCACTTCGAGGTGATGCGCGATGGCGCAATCGTTTCCAATTCCGGTCATTTCAACGTGGAGATCAACATCCCCGCGCTGGAGGAAATGGCAGTAGAGAAGAAATTGA
>JABLXM010000084.1 GCA_013177815.1 Anaerolineae bacterium
ATGGCTCTCAATTTGTTAAGGCTGAATAAATCCAAAAAATGTGGTGCGAAGACTAAAAGGATGCTTTGCGCTGTTGACACTAATTTCTTGTTGGAAATATTAAATTCCTGACTTTGCGATTGCCCTGTCCCCGGCTGTTTTATGCTGCGGTAGGTATGCCCTGTGATGGTATACTGTTGCAACATTTTTGGAGAAACTCATGAAACGAGCTGTCAGCGTCAGTATCGGCTCATCGAAACGC
Organism: Anaerolineae bacterium; assembly: GCA_013177815.1. Classification (GTDB taxonomy): domain Bacteria; phylum Chloroflexota; class Anaerolineae; order Anaerolineales; family Anaerolineaceae; genus JABLXM01. Next base: position 242 of record JABLXM010000084.1, read on the forward strand.
GATAAACAAGTGGAAGTCACCATCCTGGGCGAGCAGGTGTGCTTGGAACGTATCGGAACGGATGGCGATATGCAAGCCGCCGCGCGCCTGTTCGCAGAACTGGATGGGCAGGTCGATGCGCTTGGCGTTGGCGGCGCGCTCCTGGGGTTGATGGTGGACGAGCGCTGGTATGTCATGCGGTCCGTGCGTGCGCTCACCGCTCACGTCAATCGCACCCCGGTGGTGGACGGAACCGCCCTGAAGATGACGCTCGAGCGCAAAGCGGCGGCTGCCGTCGACGCCGTTCTTCAAGACCAATTACCCACCCGTACAGCGTTTTCCATGAGTGGTGTAGATCGTTACGGGCTTACGCGCGGTTTTCTGGATGCCGGCTATGAAAGCGTCATTGGCGACCTGATGTTCACACTTGGCATTGGCTACCCGATCCACAGCGATAAGGACCTCAAACGCCTGGCTGCCACACTCATCCCCATTGTGTCACATCTTCCATTTTCCTGGCTCTACCCCACTGGCGAAGCTCAGGAAAAGCGCACCCCAAAGTGGACCAAGTACTTCAATTGGGCTTCGGTCATTGCCGGCGACTGCCACTACATCGCCCGCTACATGCCGGATGACATGACCGGTAAAGTCATCGTCACCAACACCACCACCCCTGAAGACCGTCGATTGTTCAAACCCACAGGCATCCGGCACCTCTTCACGACCACGCCAATCTATGAAGGGCGTTCGTTTGGAACGAATTTGCTGGAAGCCGCCATCGTTGCCGTGTTGGGTTGGAAGCAGCCGGTCGATTATGCCAAGCCCGGTGACTATTTCCGGCGAATCGACCAGGTGGTGAATCAACTGGGTCTGGCTCCCCAATACCAGGAGTTGTGATCCCATGGACGCCCTCATTACCGCCGGTGGCATACCCGCGCCCGCAGACCCACTGTATCCATACACTCACGGCGAGGCTAAATCCTTGCTCCCGCTCGCCGGCAAACCGGTTGTGCAATGGGTGCTGGATGCGGTCAGCGCCTGTGATGACATCGATAACATCCTGATCGTTGGCTTGCAACCCGATAACACCCTGGGAACATCAAATAAGACCCATTATCTAGCCAACCAGGGCGACCTGATCACTAACATCCGTATGGGGTTGTTGGAACTGAGCCGCATATCACCGCAGGAGCCGTACGCCTTGTTGATCTCCGGCGATACGCCCGGCATCACAGCCGCCATGTTGGATTGGATGATTGCGCAAGTGAAAACTCAACCACACGAATTCTATTACCCCGTCGTCGAACGTCGACGGATGGAAGCCCGTTATCCCGGCTCGCGGCGCACCTTCCTGCGTTTCAAGGATATAGAAGTGTGCGGCGGGGATGTGATGGCGCTCAACAAGACATTGGCAAACAAAACCATGCCACGCATCCAGCAACTGGTTTCCGCCCGCAAACAACCGCTCAGGCAAGCCGCCATGATCGGTTTCGACATCTTGCTGCTGCTGGCGTTGCGGCAATTGACCCTGGCTGGGGCGGTGCGGCGCATATGCCCCCGTTTGGGAGTGGATGGCATCGCCATTCCCGCGCCCTACGCAGAGATGGCAATGGATATCGACAAGCCTTACCAACTTGAATTACTCGAACAGGACTTCATGTCACATTCCACAAGGGAAGATCACCAATGATCCAGACCATACTTCGCAAGGATGCGCAATGGACCGATCGACTGCGCCTGGATCCATCGCAAAAATTATGGTGGCGCCTGGCTGCTTTCCTGGCGCACTCTGGTGACTCATGGTTCTGGATGATCGCGCTGGGGATCATCTGGCTGTTCACCCGTGATGATTGGCACAACCGCGCCGCCATGATCGGCTTCGGCATCGTCGTGCTGGCGCTTTCTGTCTTTGGCATCAAGCTGCTGTTCAAACGCCGCCGACCAGATGGCGAGTGGGGCGCCATCTATCGCAACACCGACCCGCATTCATTCCCATCCGGTCATGCCGCCCGCGCCGCGTTGCTGCTCGTGATGGCGTACGGTCTGGGACCACCCTGGTTCGCCGGGTTGATGTTGGTGTGGTCGCCTTTGATCGCCATATCCCGGGTCCTGACCGGCGTGCACTACCTCTCTGATATCATCGCCGGCATGCTGCTGGGCATCGTCGCCGGATGGTTGATCTTGGCGATGCAAGCGCCCATCATGCGCCTGTTCGCCATTTTCTTCATAACTTGAGTTTTGTAAATCCTGCCGCTATTTTCGAGAGAAACGCGCCAACGGAATAGCGATGGGGTCGCTGCCGGCGGGTTCGACCAGCCCATAACGCGACGCACCAAGATACAGGATTTCCAGGATCAACGCCTCGTAACTGATGTCAGCCGCTTCAGAGATTACGCACAGGTCGCTGAAGCCAGGCGTCAGTCCTGGCAGGGTATTGATCTCCAACAACTTGGGCTGCTGGTCGGCGCCCATGCGCAAGTCGACCCGCGAGACATCCAGCGCGCCGATGGCACGATGCGCCTGGATCGCCAGGTCCTGCAACTGCCGGGCGAGTTGTGGTTCGATCGGCGCCGGGCACAGGAAGTTGGGATAACCATCGTCCCCCGGATGCAGCGTCTTCGCCAGGTGACCGTACACCCCGGGGGTTGGCGAGACCTGGCTGTCGACTTCCAGCACCGGCATGCGAAAGAAACCATCACGATCATAACGATGCGGCAACCGGCTGTAGGGAAAAGCCGCCTTGCGTCCCAACACCGCCACGGTGAACTCCCGTCCCGTCAAATACTCTTCAACCAGCGCAGGCTGGCGGTATTTCTGCAAGACCCAGTCCACCCGCCGTCGCAGTTCGTCCTCATCGCGGACGATCGATTCAGCCCCCATGCCCATGCCGGTGCCTTCCCGTGCCGGTTTGACGAACAGCGGGAAGACCAGTTTCGCATCGAGCGCTTCGTCCATGCTCGCAAATTCCTGGAACCCGCCCGTTGGCAGACCCACCTGCTGCCAGACTCGCTTGGTCAACGTTTTATCCAGCCCGATGGCGTTGGCAGTGATGCGCGACCCGGTATAGGGAATGTGCATCAATTCCAGCAAGGCTGGCACCTGTGCTTCGCGTGCGTCACCGCCCAAGCCTTCGGCGATGTTGAAGCAGATATCCGGGCAAAGCTCTGCCAACGCTTCGGGAAGACTGGCGTTAGCCGGCAAGAACACCGTGCTGTGCCCGTCGGTTTCGATGGCATCCTGGATGGATTGAATGGTTTCGCGCTTATCGAACTCTGCGCCTGCATCCTCCGGACCTTCGTTCGGTAGCGCGCTTTCCCCCTTGAGATTTGCGATCACCGCTACCCGCCAGGGTCTGGACGGGTGCGGCAAACGCGAGGGAGGTTTTTCGCTATCCGGAGAATTCCCCTCCATATCACTATTGTTATTTTGGTTGCTTTTCATCGCATACTCCTACCAGTAATGTATCGCCAAAATTTAAACACAAACGTAAATTATAGGGTTAATTGCGTATTTGACAAGAGGTCACTTTGGTGATTCCACGGCTTTCACAAAGTGGCTTGACGAAGTTGCTGGCATGATCTGGCGTGTGCTACATTTGTTCGATGCCCGCCCACCCCGTCCTTCTGAGCGGGCAAAGAATCTCGTTCAAACTCAACCGTCACCCTTCGCCTGCTGCGCAGGCTTCAGGATGACGGGCAAGGCGGTTTGCCATTCACCCACACCTAATTTTCAGAATTTGCAAAAACCGTGTTTGTGATCCATGTGCATAATATGCAAGCGCCATCGATCGTCAAGCCGTTCACCCGGTTCGTGTGAATTTATTAATCTTCGTTGATGTACAAGTTCCCTCCCTTGCGCTGGGATAACCTCTAGAGTATGCTTAAGCGTGGGAGTGGATGAGTTCCGGTGGGCTCCCCGGTCTTCAAAACCGGTGGCGGGTCGTTATGCGAGCCGCGGTGGGTTCGACTCCCATCCATTCCCGCCTCATTATTCAAGACGTTTGGACCGTTATCGCTATGACAGAAAATCCCAACCTTTTCACCCAACTGGAACAGATCACCCGCCAGTTTCTTCAGATCGAAGACATCACCTTCGGCAGCAGCAAGGATGGCTACATCGTCCGCTATCGCGGCAAACTATATCGTGAGGAAACCGAACAAGCCTATGATGAACTGGCAGCCAGACTCAAGCCGTTGAATATCACCCCGCTCTTCCGTTGGGATGGCGACAAGCACGCCGTCATCCTGGTAGAAGGGCGCCCCGAACCAAAACCGTCCAATCCCATCATCAACCTGGTGCTCTTCATCCTGACCCTCATCAGCGTCCTCCTGACAGGCGCTTTGTACGGATTGGACTCGATGCCTGAAGGCAACCTGTTGCAGATCATTTTGACATTCATACAACGCGGCTTGCCCTTCGCCATCAGCCTGCTCGCTATTCTGGGCGTGCATGAATTCGGGCATTACCTGATGGGTCGCAAACATGGCGTCCATGTCACCCTGCCCTACTTTATCCCAATGCCGTTCAGCCCCTTCGGCACTATGGGCGCCTTCATTAACATGAAAGAGGTTCCACGCAACCGCCGCGTACTGCTGGATATTGGCATCGCCGGTCCACTGGCAGGCTTGGCGGTTGCCATCCCGGTGATGTGGTTGGGGCTGCACCAATCTCAACTGAATGCTTTACCGCTGGCGACCCAACCGGGCGGCACGCTCTCGCTGGAAGGCAACTCGATTCTTTACCTCTTGATGAAATATCTTGCCTTCGGGCAACTGCTGCCTGCCCCGACCGATTACGGCAACCTTTCCCCACTGCTCTATTGGATCCGATATTTCTTCACCGGGCGCCCGCTGCCGCTTGGCGGCATGGACGTCTTGCTGGGACCGGTTGCCTGGGCAGGCTGGGCGGGTTTGCTCGTCACCGGCATGAACCTCATCCCTGCCGGGCAACTGGATGGTGGTCACATCTTTTACACCCTGTTCGGTCATAAAGCCGCCAACCGTTTTATGTATGTCATCGTCGGCGCTTTGGTTTTGATGGGCTTCGCCTGGAACGGCTGGTGGCTGTGGGCTGCCCTGATCTTCCTGATGGGGCGCGCGCACGCCGAACCGCTTGATCAGATCACCACCCTCGATACGCGCCGTAAGGTTGTGGCGGGGATCGGATTGCTGGTGTTCATGCTCACCTTTGTGCCGGTGCCATTATTCCTGTTCTGAAATAGCGAAACTCCAGAACCCACAATCGTCTCCCGGATAGCTCAAGGCTCGCGAAGCGGTGTATACCCCAGCGCGTCGATCCAATCGCCGGTCGTGGTTAGGTAGCGCCGCATGGACGCCACCGTGATGCAGGAGTGCGCCGGCAGCACGCATACCAGGTCACCGGCAGAGATGCGCTCGAAAGCCTGGCGGGATGCCGAGATGATACCATGCTCCTGCGAGAGCCGCGTTACGAACGTTTCCGCCAGCGGCTTTCCCCAGCTCGCCCCTTCGGGCAGGCTGACCATCCCGAAAATCCGCTTGCCGTCCTGTTCATAGTATTCACTGGAAAGGTGCACATCTCCCCCGTGGATTACGACCTCGTTCCGGTCGGCGTGCTTTGCCACCACCGGGCAAACCAACGCCACCGCCACCTGCTCAAAGGCGCATACCCCATGCGCCAGTTGCATCGCATCATAGAACACGAAATTCCCCGGGCGAATCTCATCCACCCTGCCGATCGGGTCGCATAATGAACATGCGGGCGTATCGCCAACCGAGATCAACAAGCCCGGCGCGCCGCGAAGGTGCAACGCGTCTCGCAAGTGGTTAAGCCCATCCACGCTCTGTTGGTTGAGAGCCACCACCGCTGCCGTGTTCGACTGGCGATAAGTCATCCCGGCGTGTGTCAGCAACCCTTGTAAATGCAAATTCTTGACGGCGGTGATGCGCTGGATCAATGACCAGACGGTTTCCACCTCGTCCACCGCTATCCCGGTGCGATGCGAACCCACATCAACCTTCACCCACACGTCCATCCCCGCCTTGGCATGAGCGGCGAGGAAATCGACCATCTCGTCCGCTTCGACCACGATCCCCAGCTTGATCTGCTGCGCGAGCCTGTTGTAGCCTTCCATTTGGCGCGGGTTGAACGGGAAAGCCACCGTGATATCCGTCCAGCCGTGCTGGCTAAAATAATTCGCCATCTCCAACGAAGAGACCGTGATCGCCTCGACGCCCTCGTCGCGGAACCATTCCCCGACCTGAGCCGACTGGTGGGTCTTGAAGTGCGGTCGAAATGTCACCCCCCAGCGCCGGGCTTTGGCTGCCATAGCGTGGATATTCGCCTTCGCTTTGTCGATATCCAACAGCAATGTGGGCTTTTGTATATGATCGAATAGGTTCATCATGCCAACAGTTTACCATTGAAACCACTTGACAGTCGTAGTACAATAGTTCTATGGACGGGTTGGATAAGATTGCCCTGCTGAATGGTGAAATGGCGGTTGAGACCGCCGAAGAGGTGCGTCATCCACCAACGTTGCCCCCCAACGCCACCTGCTCCCATCCATCGGTCATGCCCCATCCAATCACATCTAAAAATGCGCACAAACAGGAAGCCATGCCGGTCTACCAGGCTGCACTGCCCGGCGGCAAACGCATCTCGCTGCTCAAGACTATGCTAACCTCGGCTTGCGAACGCAATTGTAACTACTGCTCGTTTCGCTGCGGGCGCGATTTTCGTCGGGTCACCTTCCAACCGGATGAGTTGGCAGCGACCTTCATGAAAATGCACCAGGCAGGTATCACAGAAGGATTGTTCCTCAGTTCAGGCATTGCCGGCAGCAGCATCCGCACCCAGGATCGTCTGAACGCAGCCGCTGAGATCCTGCGCAACAAATATGCCTTCAGCGGATACCTGCACCTCAAGATCATGCCCGGCGCCGAACATGATCAGATCCTGCGCGCCATGCAGCTCGCGGACCGGGTGTCGGTCAACCTGGAAGCGCCAACCGTGGCGAGCCTGGGTCATCTGGCGCCCCAGAAACTACTCGCCGAGGAACTATTGCAGCCGCTGCGCGTTGTGGAACACATCCGGCAAACCCAGCCCCCTTCGCAGGGCTGGTCCGGGCGCTGGCCCTCCAGTTGCACCCAGTTCGTGGTCGGCGCCGTGGATGAAACTGACCGCGAATTGCTGAATGCCAGCCAGTACTTGACGAATTCATTGAAATTACGCCGCGCTTATTACTCCAAATTCAGCCCCATCCCAGGAACACCGCTGGAAAACAATCCATGCGCCAACCCCTGGCGTACTCACCGCCTCTACCAGGCGTTCTTCCTGCTGCGCGATTACGGTTTCTCTACCACCGACCTTCCATTTGATCCCACCGGCAGTCTGCCGTTGTCCAGTGATCCCAAACTCGCCTGGGCAGAAGCCCACCTGAAGCATGCACCGGTGGAGATCAACCGCGCGGAAATGGTACAATTATTGAAAATCCCCGGCATCGGACCCGTAGCGGCGCGTGCCATCCTATCCACCCGCCGGAAGCAGCCCTTGCGCTGCATTGAAGACCTGCTGTCGCTGGGCATCCGTGCCAACCGTGCTGCACCGTACATCTTGCTGGCAGGTCGTCGTCCGATCAGTCAGCCAACCTTGTTCTGAGCCATGGAAAACACCGTCCCCTACCAGTTCATCGATGAAGAGATCGAAGCGATCTTCGAGAAACCGCCCGTATATGACAAGAAGCCCAATTGCCCGGATGGTTTCATCTGGCGGGAGGAACACCATACCATCAGCGCCGTCCTGACCGAATGGCTGGATACCTCCAGGAAAGGGCGCGCCGCCAAGAATATGCGCCCTGCGCATGCCCGTCACGCCATCACCACCGGCTCATGGGGAGTCGGACGCTATTACTTCCGTGTCGTTACCGATGTGGGGCGCTTCTTCGAGATCTACTATGACCGTTCGCCAACCGATGCCAGCGACCGCAAGGGACACTGGTACCTGCTGGGCGAGCGCAAACCAGCCCCTTGATACCGCCAATGCCAGAATCACCCCGCATATGTTTTTGCTGATCCGTGTTTCCGTCTTCCTACCCCCTTTATAAATAATATTTGTTTAGATATAAATATTATCAATATAAATATTGACTTTATTGATTATTATGATATATTATTTTCACAATAATCAATGTTCATATAATTAGATTGATATATTTATGCGCTGATGAATACATTGACGATGACCTAGTAGAAAGAAAAGGAGTATTATGCGCCCGCTGCCAGAGCTCTGCCCCATCTGTTCCGGTGAAACCGAGGTCACCCGCATCTATTGCCCCCGATGCGATAGTACCATCGAAGGTCACTTTCATCCGCCGGAAAACCCCTTTCGCGCGCTCTCCCCCGAACAATTGCAATTCGTGCTCGCCTTCATAAAATGCGAAGGGCGACTCAACCGACTGGAGGAGGAACTGAACCTTTCCTACCCCACATTGCGCAACCGCCTGGTGGAGATCATCCGCGCCCTCGGCTTCGAACCGGGCAAGGATGAAACGCCGGTGCGCCTAACCAGCGAGGACCGCCGCCGCATCCTCGAGGACCTGGCAACAGGCATGATCACCGCGTCCCAGGCACAGGCATTATTGGCAGGCAAAAAGGAAGAAACGGAGTGATGCGATGAGCGAAGAACGATTGATGATCCTGAAAATGGTCGAAGAAGGCAAAATCACGCCTGATGAAGCCATCGGTCTCTTGAACACCCTCGATAAAGCCGCCAAAGCCGAAAAGGCGCAGCAATTCGGCGACCATGTGCCACCGGAGGGCAGCAGCCGCACGGGAAAATACTTGCGCATCCGGGTCACCGATGCCGAGACCGACAAAGTGCGCACCAATATCCGTATGCCGCTGAGCATGGTATCTGCTGGCATCAAGATGGGCATGCGGTTCACTCCAGAGATCGAAGGGATGCAGTTGGGTGAGCTGCAAGACTTCATCAACACTGGCGTCACAGGACAAGTGATCGACATCATTGACGAAAAAGATGGCGAGCATGTCGAGATCTATATCGAATAATCTCGCAAAGGAACAATCATGACCGCAGCATCCACACCCTCGGAACTTCACAACTGGCAACGCCGCTTCTTCCTTATCTGGGGCGGGCAGGTCTTTTCATTGCTGGGCAGCAACTTGGTGCAGTTCTCACTCATCTGGTGGTTGACCCGTACCACGGGTTCAGCCACCATTCTCGCAGCTTCCACCATCGTGGCGGTGCTGCCGAATTTCTTCCTGGCGCCGTTCGCCGGCGCCCTGGTCGACCGCTGGAATCGCCGCAAGGTCATGATCGCCGCGGATAGCATCGTTGCGCTCGTCACTCTGGGGCTGGTCATCCTCTTCTGGAGCGAGTCGATCCAGGTCTGGCATATCTATCTTGCCATATTCTTACGTTCCACCTTCGGGATCATTCACTACACTGCCATGCAGGCTTCCACCACGCTGCTGGTGCCTAAAACGCAATACTCCCGCATCGCCGGTTTGAATCAATCGCTGCGCGGCGCGCTCAACATCGTCGCGCCGCCGCTGGGTGCGCTGTTGTTGGGATTATTGCCTGTTCATTGGGTGCTCGCCATCGATATCATCACTGCGGCATTGGCAGTGGTGCCGTTGCTCTTCATGACCATCCCCCAACCCAACGATGTGGCGGTCAACGGCAACGCCGTAACCCCAGCCGCCTTGTGGCAGGATATCGTCTCGGCGTTTCGTTACGCCGTAAAAATTCCTGGGATGGTCGCACTGTTCGGCATCGCAATGCTCATCAATTTTGTCATCGCCCCCTCATCGTCCTTAATCCCGCTGCTGGTCACCCAGCACTTCAAAGGCGGCGTCTGGCACCTCGGTTGGATCGACTCCGCCTCCGGCATCGGCGTCGTCGCCGGCGGGTTGATCCTTACTGCCTGGGGTGGTTTTCGCCGCAAGATGGTCACCACATTATCCGGGGTGATTGGGATTGGCGCAGGTGTGTTGCTGTTGGGTATCTCGCCATCGAACATGTTCACCCTGGCAATCGCCGGCGCGTTCCTGTTCGGCTTTATGCTGCCCATCACCAATGGACCCATCATGGCATTCTTGCAGTTCCGCGTCGACCCGGGTATGCAAGGCAGGGTCATCACCTTGCTGGAAAGTTTCGCCACCGCCATGATGCCCGTCTCCCTGGCGATGGCGGGACCCATCTCTGACCGCTTCGGCATTCAAACCTGGTTCGTATTTGGCGGGGCTGCCTGCATCCTCATCGCACTGGCGTCCTTCCTGATCCCATCCCTTTACCAAATGGAAGATCAACCTGTAAACAGTGAGGGCGAATCCGCATTGCCCGCAGTCGGTGCGTCCATGCCCTTGCCCCCCGATTGACCGGTCGTTTAGCCACGACCGGCGTGTAATACTTTACATCGACAGGTCAAAACAACAAGCGGGTCAATGCCAATCCGGCGAGCAACCCAAATATCACCACAGCCGCCAGCCACACCTGCTGTGGCGTGCGCTGGTCTTCCAATTTTAGGTTGGGCGAAATGCCGTCCACCTTGAAGATCGGTCCGGCGAACCACGTGAACAGCAACCCAGCCAATAGACCCCCCAAATGCCCCCAATTGTCGATTCCGGGGTTCAGCCCCAGCACCAGGTTGATACCGACCACCATGACGATATTCGTGATGATCTGGCGGTATTGTTGACCGAACAAGAAACGATTGCGGTAGACGAACACGCCTTCTGCCGCCACCAGCCCGAATACCGCCGTCGATGCGCCCAACGAAGGCTGCGGCGTGATCAGGTACGAGAGCACATTCCCACCAAACGCCCCCAGAAAATACAACAGCAAGAATCGGCTGGTGCCGAAGAAGCGCACTAACCCCCTGCCGAAACTAATCAGGGCATACATATTGAAGGCGATATGCAGGATGGAACCGTGCAAGAACACCGGCGTTAGCAGCCGCCAAAATTGACCAGCGTCGATCAGGTCGCGGCTCTTCACACCCAATCCCACCGGCAGGTCATAACCCAACACATACTGCGAGAGAATTTGAAGCAGGTAGACCACAACAGTCAACCCGACCAGCGCGTAGATCACCCAATCATGGCTGGCTGGGAGGTGAACACGGTATCCGGCAGGGTGCGATTGAGCGGGTTGTGGTTCGTTCCAGCCGTTCGTGTCGCTTTGATTCATAACGAAACCTTTCTCGGTTTGATCTTGTGATGCTCTGCCTCGATGATCGCGATGATGACATCGACAGCTTCAGCCAGGCGATCTTCTGCATTGATGACGATATAGTCGAACACACCCAACTGCGCGATCTCCTCCTGGGCGGTTATCACCCGCAGGTGCAACTGTTCCGGAGTCTCGGTCTTGCGCGTCAACAGGCGATGATACCACTCCTCCTCGTTCGAAGGCACCACAAAGATCAGCAATGCCTCTGGGAACAATTCTCGCAACTTGACAGCCCCCTGAACATCCACACGCAGGATGACATCCAGACCGCTTGAAAATGCCTGGATGACCTGCGACCTGGGTATACCTTTGTATTGGTCGTACACCAGGGCATGCTCGATGAAATCCCCATCCGCGATCATGCCCTCGAATTCCTCGACGGACAAGAAGAAATAATCCTCCCCGTTCATCTCGTCCGCGCGTGGCTTGCGGCTGGTTGCAGTGATCACGAAATGGAGCGGGAGCTCACGCGTCATCAGTTCTTTAAGGATGGCGTCCTTGCCAACCCCCGATGGTCCCGAAATCACGATGAGTAGTGGGTGTTGTTCCAGGAGTTTAAAGTCTATACGTTTTTTGGTCATTATTGGTCACAAGTCATTGGGTAGGTTTGTTTGATTATAATAGAAATCCAGAACGAGACTTGGAGCAAGCCCATGCCTGATTATGATTACCTTTGCCAAACCTGCCATAAGCGCTTTGTCCGCTTCATTCCATACCAGGATTACGGCAAGGTCGAGGTCGCCTGCCCCCACTGCGGGTCGTTGGAGGTGCAGCGGCGCATCGGACGCATCCGCGTTACCCGCTCCGAAGATAGTCGTCTCGAATCATTTTCCGATATGGACGACCTGGATGGTCTGGAGGAAGATCCTCGCGCGCTTGGGCGCATGATGCGCAAGATGAGCAGCGAAGTTGGCGAGGAGATGGGGTCAGAATTCAACGAGGTGGTGGACCGCCTGGAAGCCGGTCAGTCCCCCGACGATATCGAACAGTCATTGCCAGATTACTTCGATGACGGCAGCGATGCCGCCTCCGGATTCGACGACTTCTAATCCCCCGCCGCAATCACCCGTTCCAACCCATCATAGGATGACAGCCACGACATGCGATTGATGAATTGCGCCAACGACCCCGACCGTCCGCGCAGGGTGCGCACCGCCTCGCCGACCGGGTCTTCACCCGCCGCGCCGCCCGGCTGGTCGGCGTAGGCGCCGTGGAATGCGAAATACGCCTGGTTCAATTTGCGTATTTGGTAACCGTTCTCCCAAAAATACTCCCGCCGGCTTTCCATGTACGCCTCTGCGGCTTCGATCTCGCCAGCCGCCAGGTATTCATCCACCTGCAACCGAGTAATCCGCATTTCGGCGCGGAAGTCGAAGGGCACAGGCGCCAGGTGCGCCTGCGAGCGCACATCATCCGGCGGCGCCAGTGGGGGCGGAGGCGGCGCCAGTTCCGGATAATAACGGGCGATCACCGCCTGTCCAATCTCCTTGCCAGCGATCGATGCGGTGGTCTCGTTCATGGTGCGCAATTCCGGCGTAGTGTCATAGTTGACCCCTAAAGGGCGCAAGGTCAGGTAGTTGTGCGTCCACTCATGCGCCACCACCTCCACCAGGAAATTGATGTCGGTGGTGCTGATCACCATGGTCGGGTACGCGCCGATCCCGCCAACCGCCGTGACCAGCGTTGAAACATCCAGCGCCGCCGCAACGTCATCCTCCAACCCGATTATCTGTTCGATCGCCATCGCCGGCTCGAGCGAGATGTTGGCTTCCTGCCGGATGCTGTCGCGCGGCGAAACGATCAATGCCATCGGCAGGGGCGTCACCTCGTACAGGATCGGCGGGATCGCCTGACCGCCCAGGTCCAGCCCAAGCTCGTCCAGCACACTCCCCACTTGCTGCTGGATGATCGATTCTGCCAGCGGACCCAACCACTTCCGCTCGCCGTCCATTCGTTCCAGCTCCAAACGCGCCTCCCGGGAGGCTAACTCGGGGTCAAGGATATCAGGGTT
>JABLXM010000085.1 GCA_013177815.1 Anaerolineae bacterium
TTCCAGAGGGGTTTTCTATCATTGGACGATCAGCGTAAAGTCCTCATGAAAAATACCGCCAGATCACGGTTGGGATAATATTGATCCTGATAACCACAAAACTCGAAACCAAATTTCATGCACATCTTGATAGTCGGATGATTTTTGGATTGCATTTCGATCACTATTTTTCGAAAGCCACGCGTTTCACACCATTCTTTAACCGACAAGATGAGCGCGGATGCAATACCTTTTCGCCGTACTTTCTCTTGTACCACGATATCGGTGATCCATACCGTCTGCGCGGCATGTTCAGTTCTGAATCGGATATAACCGAATTGGGTGTCATCATTTTTAGCGACCAATAACACCGCATCTTTAGGTAATTGCCCAGCCATTTCATCCACCGGTCTGGGATATTCCACCCTTATCGGGCGTGGCAATCGGATCTCGCGAAACCGCACCGATATCCCCTCGTCATCCATCGTCCTTTCCATTTGCCATACGAATGATGATGTGTAGGCTGGATCGATGTCGGCGAGCTGTTTTAAATCAGGGGCTAATGCGGGGCGTATTTCGATTTCTGCCATGGTCGATATTCCCTCTAGGGTGCTTCAACAGTTACATTAACCGTACAGGCTGGTAGTGTCTGATTCGAACTATCGGTCACAACCAACCGGAGTAAATAGTCGCCAGGGATCAACGCTTCAGTATTCCAAACGCCGATAATTTCTTCATACCTGGGTTGATTGCCAGCCGCGATCGTCGTCCAAGTCTCGCTGCCAACCTGGGAGAATTCATACTTATAAAACCCGAATGCGGGGATATTGACGGTACCTTTCAACTCAACCGTACCGGATATCTCATCGCCATTGGCGGGATAGAGCCATTCGATCTGCGTCGGGATGCACCCCTCAGAGCCATTCGATGGTATCGTGGTGCCAACCGCCAGTATGGTTGGATCTCCTGGCATCATGGCTTGCGCTGTTTCAGTTCTATCCGATAAGATATCCATCGTGGGTGTTTCCAGGCTGACCACCACCGGCAAACCCGGGTAAACGAATGACACCAAGATGAATACAACCAGAATAATAGAGACAATCAATACCAACAGACTGGTCGCGGTGCTGAAGCGTCGCTGGGCATGTTCCTTTTCCAACCCAAAGATCGATGATCGCCACTCGCGCCATGCCGTGATCATCCTTTGTGCGCTGATTATAGCCAGTACGCCCAGAATCAAGTAGATCGGTAATTCTGAGATACTAAGAAATTCAAGTATTTCTCTCATGTGGGAACGTGTTTACTAAGTACTGGAATCCATATTCTCCAGCACATTTAGGATAATAGTCTTCAGTTTAGGCACGATTAGTTTACCAGCTGCAAGGACTTCCTCATGTGTTGTCATCACACTGCCATCAAGGTTAGCCTTGTTGCTGATGCCAGACATGGCAAATACCCGCATTCCGCCGTGGCGTGCAACAATCACTTCCGGAACTGTGGACATCCCCACCGCATCTGCACCAATGACGCGTAAAAACCTGAGATCAGCCGGGGATTCGAAGGAGGGACCCGATAAACAAATATAGCACCCCTGGTGAATTTGGGTCCCATTGCGAGCTGCGATGGTCTGCGCCAATGCAATCATCTTACGATCATAGGGTTGGCTCATATCCGGGAATCGTTCACCAAACTCATCGATATTTGGACCGCGTAATGGATTGGGTCCCACCATTCCGATCAGGCTGATGTGATCGGTGATAATCATTACATCGCCAGGCTCAAAATCAGGATTTACCGCACCTGCAGCGTTGGTTAGGATCATCGTCTCAACCCCAAGGCGTTGCAGAACCCTGATTGGCATCGTTACCACATCCATGGGGTAACCTTCATAATAATGCGCCCTGCCCTGCATCACCGCGACAGGCACACCCCGAAGTTTACCCATAACCAACCTGCCACTGTGTCCGACCACCGTAGAGCGGGGCCAATGGGGAATTTCAACGTAAGGGATGATTTCAGCATCTTCGACCATTTCGGCAATGTCGCCCAAACCCGACCCAAGCACGATGCCTACCCGCGGCTTCACTTTAGTACGTTCATGAATGGCATCAACAGCTTCATCAATTTCCTTTATCGTTACGAAATCACCCATTATGTTATCTCCAATTGCGTAATATTATGATAATAAAACCATACCATGTCACCTGTCCGCCCCAGGAAGTTCGTTAACATCCGGCAGGTGATTTTCATTATATCAAAATCCAACTTGCTCCATCACACCATGTATTTCTGCTCATGAATATTTAATATCATATGCCTGAACTGGACCAATCCAGCTGTTTCAACCTTTTTCAAACGATCGATTTGACCTCAACAGGCAGCGATTATTTCATGAATCGCTTGCACCGTTTGATCAATATCCATGTCATCGATCCAATAATGGGTAACCATTCGAATACTTTTTTCTGCCACATCACCCACCAGGATATTTCTTTCCTTGAGCCGGGCAACGAGTTCTACAGCAGTGATCGGGTAATCATCTGAGATCGACAGGAACACCATATTGGTCGCGTTGGGTTTGTATGAGGCGAATATTCTTTTGTCGGTTTGCAATCCTGCTGCCAAGCGTTGCGCTCTGATATGATCATCTGCCAATCGGTCCACCATTTCTTGGAGCGCGACGATTCCGGCTGCTGCGATGACACCGGCTTGCCGCATACCACCACCTAATTGTTTCCTTGCTCTCCTGGCTTCCGCAATGAAAGATCGCGACCCGCATAATACCGACCCAACCGGCGCACATAACCCTTTGCTCAGGCAAAAGGTGACGGAATCAGACCGGTCCACCAAGTGCCTCACGTCAACGCCTTGCGCAACAGCCGCGTTGAATATCCTCGCGCCATCGATATGGAAAGCGAGACCGTGTGTTTTTGCCAACGCTCCCACCTGGTCCGTATATCCCGGTGTCAAATAGACACCACCGCAGCGGTTGTGGGTATTCTCCAGCAGGATCAATCGCGTCCGTGGTTGGTGGTCATCATCCGGTCTGATCGCCGACCGGATATCTGCCAGGCGCATCGAGCCATCCTCCTGGTTCTTCACAGTATGCACCATCATCCCACCAAGCGCCGAAACACCACCGGCTTCGAACAAAAACGTGTGCGCCGCCTCCCCCATGATGATCTCCTCTCCGCGATTGCAATGGACCAGACAGGCGATCAGGTTAGCCATCGTCCCGGATGGGACGAACAAAGCGGCTTCCTTGCCCATCTTGGCGGCGGATATCTCTTCCAACCGGTTTACGGTAGGGTCTTCACCATATACATCATCACCAACTACAGCCGATGACATCGCTTTCACCATCGCCGGTGTGGGTTTGGTCACCGTATCTGAACGGAGATCGATTATATGGTTTGGATCATGTTCATGCATCGGGCAGTCCCTCCAGAATTGCTGCCAGGTCTTCGGGCAACGGCGCTGTGAACTCCATGACCTCTGTCTCACCTTGCAATTGGAAGGAGATCTCCGAGGCGTGTAAAAAATGACGCTTAAGTGGAATGGTGGGCGACTTTTTCCCATAGACACGGTCGCCAACAATTGGGCACCCCAGAAACGCCAAATGAACACGGATCTGGTGCGTCCGACCGGTCAACGGTCTGGCTTCGATCAGTGTATGCTGCTGGTAAGTCTTTACAGTGACATAATCCGTAACAGCCAGCCGACCTTTGGTATCCGGCACCACAGCCATCTGTTTGCGTTTCTTGGGGTCCCGTCCGATAGCAGTCTCAATCCTACCGGTCGGTGTCGGCGGGAAACCGTCAACCAGCGCCAGGTACTTCTTATGCACCCTTCTGGATTTAAATTGCTCCACGAACCACCGGTGAGTATGATCATCCTTGGCAATGATGATAATTCCGGAGGTATCTTTATCCAGGCGGTGCACAATGCCGGGGCGCACCTCACCACCAACGCCTGCCATATCAGGAGCATGTGATAACACCGCGTTGACCAAAGTACCAGATGCGTGACCTACAGACGGGTGTACGACCATCCCAGCCGGTTTATTTATAACGATCAACTGGTTGTTTTCATAGATCACGTCTAATGGGATGGCTTCCGCAGAAAGCTCAGCCAGTTCTACCGGCGGCATGGTCACTTCCACCCGCGCGTTCAGCCGAAGTGTGAAATTGTTCTTTTCCACGACCACGCTATCCACACGAACCTGACCCTTGCGTATTAGATTCTGTGCCCGCGTTCTGGATAAATCGGTTATACGAGTGGCTATGAACGCATCCAAGCGCTGTTCCGTCTCATCACTGATCAGAACACGAATATCCTCACTCAAGTCCCTCGCCATCCTTCAGTTTGGTCAATGGGCTAGCCAGACTATCGCTATCTTGTTTTCCCTGTTTGGCTTTTCTTTCCTGCAGCCAAACGCCAATGATCAAAACCACAACGCCCAGTGTGATGCATGAGTCGGCAACATTAAAGACCGGAAAATTGCCTACCGATATAAAGTCCGTCACATGTCCGATGGTCAACCTATCGATAAGATTGCCAATGGCGCCTCCCATTTGCAGCGTCATGGCTACCTTGAGCGACCAATCCGCGGCTGGGATGCGCGGATAGTAGTAGACAATTGCAATCACGACAAGTATGCTTAGAATCGAGAATAGCATGCCCATCCCTTGGAACATACCGAATGCCACTCCGGTGTTGTACCAATGGACGATCCTGGCGTAATTCGACAGCCACTCCCAGGGCATCCAAGCCTCGCCCGGCGCCAGGCTCGTCCGGACGATGGATTTTGTAATTTGATCCGCAGCAACGATCAACCCAGCAAATAAGAATAAACGTAGATATTCACGCAATAATTTTGACAAAATGCCTCCATCAAAGATGAGTGCACAAATTGTAACTCATTCTCATCCCGTTATCCTGGAGTGATGGTCATCCGTTAAGACGAGCGACTTCAACTGTGATCCGGCGCTTAGCGACAGGTGATGATGGATATCCGACGCCGTCATCCCGGTTGCCAACATGACAAAATGCGCCGGACACCGTGAGGAACAATCGCTACTGCCAAACCCGGGAATAGGGATGCTCACGATGCCTGCCTTAAACAAGGATTGGCTCCACACACATTCCAATTTCATGCGGGTGACCTGGTAAAAGACCGCGCGCGTTTCGGCAACGCCGGACAGATAATCAATATGCCAAAACTTTCGTTTTTTCACTTCAAGGTGGCGTTGCACCCTGGCTGCGATTCCGCCGCTTCCGAGCGCGCTCCCCAAATACAGGTATTGTCCACCTGCCAAGTCATAGACACCCAGCCGCCCAATTGGCAGTTGGTTAATATCCGGCACCTCCAACCACAGGGCATACGCTCCCCCTGCAACGGGTAAGCGAGAGATCATTTCCACTGACCGGATGTCCGCAAGACCTTTGACCGACACTTATCGGGGCGTGCTCGCTGCCGGTTTATTCAGCTCGTTGGACGGCTGCCATCATCGTCTCATTGCTGAACGAATCTTCAAGGCTGACCCAACCCTGCGGCTGGGCACCCTCTACAGCGCTAAGCGCCAAAGTTTCAGTCATGATGTAATCCCGGTGCCTGGCAATCGCCTGCATGAGCGCAGGAGAGGCTTGATAAACCAGGTGGATGCGATCCGCGATATCCAAACCAGCTTGCTTGCGTAGATCCTGCACCCTGCGAATGAACTCCCGCGCCAACCCCTCCTGGATCAGCTCGGGGGTCTGCTCGGTCACCAACGCGGCAAGGTATCCCCCCTCGCTGGCTACCGCGTAACCTTCTCTCGCCTGCATCCGAATCTCAACTTCATCCGAGTTGATCTGATACTCATTCGCATCGACCTGGATCTTTACACTCTCCCCTGCAAGGAAGGCAGCCGCAACCTGGTTTACATCCAGCAACATGATGGCATGTCGCACTGCCGGGAATAATCGTCCATACTTCTGTCCCAATTGCTTGGGCAACGGATTGACCGATAGCTCTGCCGCCTCGGTCGCAACACTCAAAGTACGCACTTTTTTGACGTTCAGCTCGTCCATCAAAATATCTGCATATCGGTCGACCACAGTGTTATCCTCAAGACTCCCCAATGCAAAAGCCGCCTCTTGCAAGGGCTGCCGCACCGGCAGGTGGGCTTTGTTGCGGGCTGCCAAGCCCAATGAGGCGAGCTTCATCACCAGCGCCATTTCTCGATTCAGGCTTTCGTTTGTTCGGTTAAGGTCTGGTTCAGGCCAAAGCGCCAGGTGGACAGAATCAGGGTTGTTGTTCCGATCTACGCTCAAGACAAGGTTTTGATAAATCTCCTCAGCCAGGAAAGGCATGGAAGGCGCCAGCAGTTTGCACACCGTCACGAGAGCCTGATATAACGTCTGGTAGGCGGCATTTTTATCCGCATCCGATCCGGATTTCCAAAACCGCCTTCTCGAGCGGCGCAGGTACCAATTCGATAATTGATCAACGAAAGCCTCGATCGGGCGGGTGGCACCCAGCGAGTCATAATGCTCCAGCGCGTTCGTTACGTCCCGAATGAGCACATTCATGGAGGAGATGATCCATTCATCCAACGCAGAATATTCCTCATCCTGCGATGATTGTGGTGTCCATCCATCCAAATTTGCGTACGTCACAAAAAATGAATATGTATTCCACAAGGTAAGCGTGAAATTTTTGACGACGTCCTTCACCAAGTCGGCGGAGAAACGCCTCTCCTGCCCCGGGGGGCTGGCGGAGAGCAAATACCAGCGCATGGCGTCAGCGCCGTATTCGTTTATCACCGTCCAAGGATCACCCACATTTCCAAGCGACTTGGACATCTTCCTGCCCTGACCATCCAGGATAAGACCTAACGACACGACATTCTTGAAACAGACCTGCTCAAACAGCAACGTGCTGATGGCATGAAGCGAGTAGAACCATCCCCTGGTTTGATCAACCGCCTCACAAATATAATCTGCCGGAAACTGCTGTGAGAATTTATCTCCGTTTTCAAATGGGAAATGCCATTGCGCAGCCGGCATCGAACCGGAGTCGAACCAGACATCGATCAACTCGGGCACCCGGCGCATCTCGCCGGTTTTACATTCCGGGCAAGTCAGCTTGACCTGATCCACATAGGGTCGGTGCAGATCGATGTCACTCAGGTTACTGCCCGATAAATTGGATAGCTCCGCCACCGAACCGATACATAGCTGGTGCCGGCAGGACTGACACTCCCATACCGGGAGCGGCGTGCCCCAATAGCGCTCCCGACCCAGCGCCCAATCGATATTATTTTCGAGCCAGTTGCCAAAGCGACCATTCTTGATGTGTTCCGGATACCAGTTGATCTGCTGATTCAATTCGACCAGTTTGTCACGATACTGGCTGGTACGGATATACCAGGTTTGCCTGGCGTAGTAAAGCAGTGGCGTGGAACAGCGCCAGCAAAACGGGTAAGTGTGGGTGTAAGTTTCTGCCCGGAATAATAACCCACGCTGATCAAGGTCATTGATGATCAGCGGATCAGCATCTTTTACAAACTGCCCACTCCATGGGCGCACCTCGTTGATAAAAGTCCCGTCTTCCTTGACGGTCATCAAGATCGGAAGATCCTCTTCAGTCGCCATTTGCATGTCTTCAGCACCAAACGCCGGGGCAATATGAACCAGACCTGTGCCATCTTCCGTGGTTACAAAATCACCCATTACAACGCGATGGGCGGGCTTTTCAAGCGGCAGGAAGGTGAACAATGGTTGATATCGCTTCCCATACAGTTGCTTGCCGGTAAAATTATTCACCACCCGGACATCCTCATCGGCGAACACCCGCGCCACCAAGGATTCAGCAAGGATCAGGCGCTCCTGACCTCCCTCTGGCAAATCCCGCTCAACGGTAACATACACCTCGGTTGGTGAAGCCGCCACCGCCACATTCCCCGGCAAAGTCCAGGGCGTGGTCGTCCAAACCAGCAGAGATGTCCCAGGCTGGTCAACCAGCGGCATGCGCACGAAGACCGAAGGATCAACCGTGCCTTCCTGATACCCAAGCGAAACTTCATGATCCGATAAAGGTGTTCCGCACCTTGGGCAATAAGGCACCACTTTGAACCACTGATAAAGCAATCCTTTTTCCCAAAATGTTTTCAAGATATGCCAAACTGATTCGATATATTCATTCTTGTAGGTGACGTAGGCGGTATCAAAATCCACCCAGTATGCAATACGTTCGGTTAATTTTTCCCAATCTTGTATATATTCAAATGCAGATTTGCGGCACAGCTCATTGAACTCAGCGATGCCAAATTTTTCGATCTGCTGTTTGTTCGTAAAGCCTAACTTCTTCTCGACCTCGATCTCAACCGGTAAACCATGCGTATCCCATCCGCCTCGTCGGAGCACATGGAAACCCCGCATGGTCTTATAGCGTGGAAAAATATCCTTGAATACCCTGGCGAGCACGTGATGAACACCCGGGCGACCGTTCGCCGTAGGCGGACCTTCGTAGAATACGAATTCGGGACCGCCCGTCCTTTCGGTCATCGAGCGCTGGAAGATATGATTCTGTTTCCAATACCGGAGGATCGTCTCCTCAAGTATGGTCAGGTTGAGTTTTGGCGTAACCGGCTTGAACATCAATGCGCCTCCTGGTAAAAATAAAAAATCCCGTCCCATCAGGGACGGGAATGATCCCGCGGTACCACCCTGTTTCTGATCGTTACATCAGCACTTTATCAGCCACAACCATCACAAGCAATGGTGATGACTGCGCTCAAATAACGGTGAGCGAGACCGGCGCCCTTAATTAGGTTAGACCTGTTCGGTTTGCAGCTCCGGAATGATTTTCAGTCTACCGGTTCTATCAGGCTCCAACCCGTTCCTGACTCGCTGGAAGTCCGGGCAGACGTACTCTTTTCCATCTCTGCTATTTATTCTTCGTTGAGTCAAATTATGCCATACATTTTTCTGAAAATCAACAATTCCTATTGACAAATTTAATGACTTGGTAGTATGATTTGCCAATTAGTTTAATCTTGAATTAATGCTTTACCTGAATAGAGACTATTAATTATGGCTGCCCGGTATCTTACCCCCACCTCTTCCCTCTACGGGCGCCATATTTGGTATCTTTTTACCACAATGCGCCGCATTGTGGTTCTCCCGTAATCGGTTTCAACACCTATTTTTCGCCGGAGGATCATGACCATCCGTTATGCATACCTAGTACCTGAAGAATACACTTGGAGTGGCGCAATGCTAAACCACTTACCAGGTACCGGCATGCTGCCCGGATGCATCATCCGGAAAACCTCTGAAGTATCCGAGGTAGAACGCGAAGAATTAATCACCCGCACGGCTGGTCAACCCACCTCGATCAAGCACAAGGGATACAAGCCAGAACCGACATTATTGAACTGCTCTTTTTTTGTTGATAAGGTTGCTTAATGACGGATTTCGATGACCAACGAACCCTGGCAGAAAAATTGGATGCCGCCGACCCCTTAGCGGGTTTTCGTGGTCAGTTCGTCATCGACGATCCCAGCCTGATCTACATGGATGGCAACTCATTGGGGCGCCTGCCAACACGAACGAAGAACGTGCTGGCAAATGTGGTCGATCGCCAATGGGGAAACCGGCTGATCCAGTCGTGGCAAGATGCCTGGTTCGACGCCCCGCAGCGGGTCGGCGCAAAGATCGCTGCGCTGGTGGGCGCCAGTCCCGATGAAGTGATCGTAAGCGACTCCACCTCGATCAACCTGTTCAAAACAGCCATGGCGGCTCTGGCGATGAAGCCTGAGCGCAACAAGATCGTCACCGACGAGTTCAACTTCCCATCCGACATATATATCCTGCAGGGGTGTTGTGACCTACTCAAGGACGGTCACCAGATCGAGTTGATCAGATCAAAAGACAGCATCGAGATGGATACCGAATCGATCAGCTTATACCTGGACGACAACACTGCGCTCTTGACACTATCCCAGGTGGTATTCAAATCAGGATACCTTTATGATGTCCGGCGCATAACCGAGATGGCGCACGCCAAAGGAGCGCTGGTTCTCTGGGACTTGAGCCACTCAGTTGGGTCTGTTCCCATCCATTTGAATGATTGGGGGGTGGATTTCGCCATTGGATGTACGTATAAATATTTAAACGGTGGTCCAGGCGCGCCGGCGTTCTTATACGTGCGCCGGGACCTGCTCGATCGCGTCCAATCCCCCATCTGGGGTTGGTTTGGAGATGCGAACCCGTTTTCATTTTCACTCGACTACACGCCATCGGACCAGATCAATCGTTTTCTGGTTGGCACACCCGGCGTGCTGTCACTGCTGGCAATGGAGCCCGGCGTGGACCTCATACTCGAAGCGGGTATAGATCGATTAAGAGAAAAGTCGGTCCAACAAACATCTTATTTGATTGACCTGTTCGACACTTTTCTCGCGCCCCTGGGTTTCACATTAGGCACACCCAAACAACCAGAACACAGAGGTTCCCATGTCAGTATTCGTCATCCTGAAGGATACCGGATCGCACGCGTCATGATCGAAGAACAGAAGGTCATACCTGATTTTCGCGAGCCGGATAACATCCGTTTGGGGATCGCCCCAATGTACACCCGGTTCATCGATTTATGGGTGGCAGTCGATCGTATTCGCAGAGTCATGCAGGATAGGCGCTTCCTGCAATACTCTTCGGAGCGACAAATGGTCACCTAAGACCGGAGACAGTCAACAAGAAGGAGGTACGCCAAAGGAAAATACAGATGCCATACCAACGCCGATCGAATAACGTTCGCAACAAATTTTTCAAAATTCAAAGAGAGGATGTTAACAATGACTAAGAAGTACGCCTTTTATGTATTGCTGATCGTTGCAGTCATGTTGGCTGCCTGCGGTCCAGCCGCCACGCCTGCGCCGGAAGAACCCATGCCCGAAGCGCCCACGCAGGCTCCCCCTGAGGCAACCGAAGCTCCCGCGATGGAAGAAAAAGCATCGTTCGCTTTTGAGCTGGTTGCCGAAGATGATGGCGCCAGCCCAGAAGGTGCGGCTGCGGTTGCCAACAAACTGGTTGCCGATCCGACCTTCGTGGCGATGGGTGGACACGCCTTCTCAGGCGCGACTGCTGCCGCCATTCCGATCTATGAAGCCGCCGGCATCCCCATGCTGTCACCGTCCGCGACCAACCCGGACCTGACAAAATCCGGTTCAGCAGTATTCAACCGAAACGCCTTCACGGATGTGGAGCAGGCAAAGGCAGCCGCCGAGTTCATCTTCAACAACCTCGGCTTCACCAAATTGGCTGCCATGCATGACGGCGGCGATTACGGTCAGGGACTGGCTCAATTAGTGGCTGATAACTTCACTGCCATGGGCGGCGAGGTGGTCGCCTTCGAAGCCATTACCCCTGGTGAAACCGATTACACCGCCGTACTCTCGGCTGTAGCCGCAAAATCACCCGAGGTGCTGTACTTCGGCGGTTACAACGCTGAAGGCGCCGTGATAACCAATCAGATGGCGCAATCAGGTCTGGAAGGTGTAGTCTTCTTCGGCTGCGACGGCACGTTTGGCGCTGACTTCCTGGAGAAGACCGGCGCCAACGGTGAAGGCGCTTACGCCACCACCCTGGTGCCCGCCTCCTCACCCGAGAAGGACGCCTTCGACGCCGCTTATACGGAGCGCTTCGGAGTGGCTCCCGGTGTGCTGTCCCCCTACTCCTGGAATGCATTCGATGCTGGCAATGCTCTGATGACAGCCGTGACCCAGGTTGCCGTGGTCAGCGCCGATGGTGAACCAGAAGCCTGCGCTTCGGATGCCTTCGGTTGCGCCGTGATCGAACCCGGTCAGACGATCAAAGTTGGATACTCCGGACCCATCACCGGCGACTACGCCGCTTTCGGTCAGGACATGAGCCAGGCAATGATGATCGCGGTCGACGCGTTCCCACCCATCGAGGGCGAGGGCACGCTGTACATTCCACGTGGCGCGCTGGTCACAGCCGTCCGCACGATGAGCGACTTCCAAGGCATCGCCGGCACCATCACCTGCCAGGAAAATGGCGAATGCAATGCATCCGGTCCAGTGCTGTACGTCATCCAAGATGGCGTCTGGACGCCTGCAGCCCGTTAAATTTTGATATATACTGGGTATTGGCGGCGTTAACCGCCGTCAATACCCAGAAAAGAAAACGATATTAGATGAATGAGCATGACTAAAAGTTCGGTACAACCCATCCAAAAACCCTGGACGAGCGGGCGAGTGATTCGCCTAGTCCTTGCAATCATTGTCATCGCGTTGCTTCTTTGGCGCTTGTATACTGTATTGGTTGTTCAAGCAGACTACGGACCCGAAACTTGGGTTCGTTTCTCAATATCTGGCTTGATAATCGGCGGTATGTATGCGCTGATAGCCATTGGCTATACACTGGTATACGGCATTCTCTTCATGATCAACTTTGCCCACGGCGAGGTCATGATGATCGGCGCTTTCGGCGGTTATTTTATTTTCGAGTTGTTGTCATCCATCGTGCTGTCGAACGGTCAAACGTTCAATGACGCGAACCCCGCCCTTTCCATCATTCTCGCCTTCGCCGCTGGTGGAACGGCTTCAGCAGTTGCAGGTTATTTCCTGGAACGCATCGCATATCGCCCCTTGCGCAAAGCCCCGCGCCTGATCTTATTGATCACGGCAATTGGCGCTTCGACATTTTTGCAGAATGCTGCCATGCTACTGTTCGGTCCCCAACGAAGGGATTACACCAATCCGGAAGCTCTGACGCGTGGCTCGGGTTGGACAGTTGTGATCAACAATTCGAACGTCACTTTAACATACACCGGGGTGATGTCCTTCGTACTGTCGATCATCTTGATGGCGGCACTATATTACATTGTCCAACGGACAAAATTAGGTCGCGCTATGCGCGCGGTCTCGCAGGACAAGAATAGTGCAGCCTTGATGGGTATCGATGTGGATGACGTGATCTCCAAGACCTTCATCATCAGCGGTTTGCTGGCAGGCGCTGCTGGTGTGATGTGGGGCATTCACAATGGTCTTGTCAACCACTATACCGGGTTCTTACCGGGTATTAAAGCCTTCACCGCTGCCGTTTTGGGTGGAATCGGCAATATACCCGGCGCCATGGTTGGTGGTATGGTCTTGGGTATCGTAGAATCAGTTGGTCCGGCTGCCCTGGGTTTGGATTTTCAACTCAAGGATGTCATCGCCTTTACCATCTTGATCTTAATGCTCTTATTCCGTCCATCTGGTCTCTTGGGTGAGGCATTGACCGAGGAGAAACTCTAATGACCAGAAATATTTCCAATGCTCTCCATTCAGCGATCATCTTTATCGTTGTGACGATCTTCCTTTTCTTGATCGGCTTTACCACCACGGGCTCAGAATTGATCATCAAAGCTCTGAGCCCTTCCATCGCCAAAACATCCGAGGGGCTTGAAATCGGTTTCACAATTTTTATCAGCCTCATCGGATTCATCATCGGTCTAGTCGCCTCAAAACGTGAGGAGCCGGACACCCTGGGACGCAACCTGGTCGCCGGCACGATCGCCGGTTTGATCAGCGGTGTCGTGATCGGGTTATTTGGTTTCTTGATGGGAACCTTGATTGAGAACGGGATCGATCTGCGTGGCTATCTTCAATCCGTATCACCGGATTCCATGAGGAAAATTGTTTTCGACCAGCCACCCAATATCGGCGCGCTCCGTCTTGGCGGTATTATCCTGCTCTCCAGCATCTTCGGAAGCTTCATTAACAGCACAGTAATTCGCGCAGAATGGCGCAAGTCATTGTCTACTTCTGTTAGTGAATCGTCTACAGCCGACTCGGTACGAAAAACTGCCTCAAAGCTTGGTGCCAATCAAGGGTTCCGCATGGCTATGATGGCAGTACTGGCTGCCATATTGATCATACTGCCGCAACAGTGGGGATCTTACTGGAACTTCGTGATGGGCACGGTTGGCATCTACATCCTGCTTGGCATCGGCGTCAACCTGATCATCGGGCTGGCAGGTCAATTGATCCTTGGATACGTTGCCTTCTTCGCCATCGGGGCATATACATTCGCCTTGCTGACAGCACCGGCGCCGCATAATCTTCAGTGGAATTTCTGGATCGCGGTCGGGCTGGCAATGATCTCAGCAACCATCGGCTCTTTGTTCATCGGTCTACCCATCCTCAATCTACGCGGCGATTACCTGGCAATCGTTACCCTGGGTTTTGGCGAAATCATCCGCATCCTGGTTAAGAGCGATCTCCTCACCAAATTCACCGGGGGACCGCGCGGCGTACGTGACATCCCTGGACCAACGATTTTTGGTCAATCCTTTTCAAGTGATGTTGATTATATGTATTTGATCATCGCGGCTGTGGTAGTAACTGCCTTCGTCGCCAACCGCCTGCAAAATTCTGCCACCGGTCGCGCCTGGGTCGCCATCCGAGAGGATGAAACCGTGTCCAAAACCACTGGCGTCAATAGTTTCGCCTATAAATTGCTCGCCTTTGCCCTAAGCGCTGCCATCGCCGGACTGGCAGGAGCACTTTTCGCCTCACGCAATCAGTTCACGGGACCAGACGATCATGTGCTCATGGTTTCGATCAATGTGTTATGTTTATTGATCGTCGGCGGTATGGGCAGCTTGCCTGGGATTTTGCTCGGCGCTTTCACACTGAAGGGATTACCTGAGTTATTGAGGGAATTGGAAAATTACCGCCTCTTGATCTTTGGCGCCCTGCTCGTCGTCATGATGTTGATACGACCTGAGGGATTATGGCCCGCCACACGACCTAAATTGGAAGAGAAAGGCAAATCCATCGAAGCTCAGAAAGGAGAGCCCACATGAGCGCTCTTCTTGAAGTCAACGGCGTCAGTAAAATTTTTGGCGGTCTAACTGCTGTGGACAATGTGGATATCCAAGTCCAACCGCAAATGATCGCCAGTATCATCGGACCGAATGGTGCCGGGAAAACGACCCTGTTCAATTGTATCTCCGGATTTTACACACCTGAAAAAGGTCAGATCATATTCGAAAATCGTCCCATCCAAGGATTGGCTACCAATCAGATTGCTTTTAGGGGCATCTCCCGTACCTACCAAAATATCCGCTTGTTCGCCAACATGACCGCCTTAGAAAACATCATGATCGGTCAACATCCCCACTTGAAATCCGGGTGGATCGATACCATTTTAGGTTTACCAAAAAGCACCGGGGAAGAACGCACATCTCTCGGTGAAGCCTATCGCCTGCTCTGTTTTGTTGGGCTGGAGGGTCTGGGGGATAACCAGGCAAGAAATTTGCCGTATGGCGCTCAACGCCGTTTGGAAATTGCGCGCGCACTCGCCAACCACCCGCGGTTATTATTACTGGACGAACCGACTGCCGGCATGAATCCGCAAGAGACGGCTGAAATGACAGCTTTCATCAAGTCATTACGAGACAACCTGGATATCACAATCGTGCTGATCGAGCATGATATGCGGGTGGTCATGGATATTTCCGATCAGATCAGTGTCCTCGATTATGGCGTCAAGATTGCAGAAGGGACACCCAAAGAGATCCAATCGAATCCAAAAGTAATCGAGGCGTACCTTGGACCTGGCGGCGCTGCCTTATCCGAAAAATACAGTAAGAAGAAGTCAAAATGATGCTAGAGATCGACAACCTTAACGTCTATTACAATGCCATCCATGCCCTCAAGGGCATTAGTTTCCACCTTGAAAAAGGCGAGATCGTCGCGTTGATCGGCGCCAACGGTGCGGGAAAATCCACAACGTTGAATACCATCTCCGGCATTCTTCGTCCGCGTATTGGATCAGTCCTCTTCGAGGGTGAGGATCTAACAAAAATCCCCCCCCAGGATATTGTCCGTAAAGGGATCATCCAGGTACCCGAAGGACGCAAAATCTTCTCAAAAATGACCGTTGCGGAAAACCTGGATATTGGTGCATACGCCAGCAATGATCGCGCTCGCATCAAATCGAACATGGACATGATGTTCCAACGTTTCCCGCGCCTCAGCGAACGGCGTAATCAACTGGGGGGAACACTCTCCGGTGGTGAACAGCAGATGCTGGCTATCGCGCGTGCCTTGATGGCAGAACCTCGCCTATTATTGATGGACGAACCTTCCATGGGACTTGCTCCGATACTCGTCGAGCAGATATTCGACATCATCCGCGATATCAATGAACAAGGCACGTCGATCTTATTGGTTGAGCAAAACGCGCAGATGGCGTTATCGATTTCAGACCGCGGTTACGTCATGGAAACAGGCAAGATCGTGCTCGAGGGACCCAGCAACGAGTTACTGGTAAACCCAGTCGTGATTGATGCCTACCTGGGCGGGGGGCACGACTGAAGCAAATCACATACAATAAATAACCCGAACACCTTATTCGATAACACCATAGAATAGTGAATACGGGTTGCGCGGCGCCTGCTGGATGATGTGAATATCCAGCAGGTTTCTCTTTGCCCGCTGCAGCCGTTCGTAATCATTGGCATGGATGGTGAATAATTTATCGCCCAGTTCGACTTGATCGCCAACCTGCGTATGGATCTCAAACCCAACCGCATGGTCCACCGGGTCACCCTTTTTTGCCCGCCCAGCTCCTAAAGCGACTGCCTCTTCACCGATCCGTTTCGCGTTGATCTCTTGTACGATTCCGGCAACTGGCGCTGTGATGGTCTCAATGTACTTGGCTCTTGGTAGCAGACCAACATCTTCCACATATCGAACATCGCCATCTTGGGCACGCACTAATTGTTTGAATTTCTCGATTGCAGCCCCGTTTTCAATGGTCGCTTCCAAAATATTTCGCGCTTCGCTGGTGGTATGTGCTTTCTTGCCCAGCACCAACATGTGGCTTGCGATCACCAAGCAATGCTCCCGAAGATCCTCCGGACCTTCGTTGTTCAATATTGCAATTGCTTCCTTCAACTCAAGGGCATTTCCCACTGCCTGACCCAGCGGTTGGTTCATATCCGAAATCACAGCAACCACTTTGCGCCCGACCATCTCCCCAATGCGCACCATTAATTCTGCCAGGTTCCTGGCATCATCCAATTTCTCCATGAACGCGCCCCAACCCGTCTTTACATCTAAAACAAAGGCATGAGCACCGCCAGCGATCTTCTTACTCATGACAGATGCTGCGATCAGGGGTGTGGATGGAACAGTGCCGGTGACATCCCGTAAGGCATATAGGATGCCATCTGCCGGCGCCAGGTTCGCACTTTGACCGGTCAGAACGATACCGATCGATGATAATTGCGCCAGGAATTCATCTGGTGACAGGTTCGAGCGATAACCCGGTATCGATTCCAATTTATCCAACGTCCCGCCGGTGAATCCCAAACCACGACCGGACATTTTCCCCACTGGCAGTCCACACGCCGAGACCAAGGGAGCCACTACCAACGACACCTTGTCGCCGACGCCACCGGTTGAGTGTTTATCAACCACCAGCGGCGCCACCGGCGAGAGATCGAGCACCTCGCCCGAATAAGCCATTGCCAGGGTGAGATCGCTTGTCTCGCGATCGGTCATCCCATTCAAAAGCACCGCCATCGCCCAGGCTGAGGATTGGTAATCTGGGATATCTCCGCTTGTCATACCTTGGATAAAGAAATCAATCTCCTCTTTGGATAACTCTTGGTGATCCCGTTTCTTGATGATGATATCAACAGCACGCATATATCAAAATCATCCTTTCCTCATCTGGTTATTCTGGGCAACTGCCTATGCAGTCGATGAATTATTATAATCAAACATAACCGGTTTGGATCGTACCAAACAAGTACATCCAGGCATTCGAAATATGCCTGATGCGTAATCACATATGAAAATCAATCGCGCTGCGATTAATTATTACTGCGTTTTGATATCGTGACCTTGCGGTTTGGTTCTTCACCGGTCGATTCGGTGATCACATCAGGGTGATCACGCAACTCAAGGTGAATGTATCTGCGTTCATTAGCCGGCATGGGTTCAAGCACCTGGCGTCGTCCTGATTGCAGCGCCTGGTCCGCCATCCGCCGCGCCATCTGACGGAGTTGGCGTTCCCTTCGATTTCTATAACCCTGGACATCGATGATGATCGGCTGCCAGCGTCCCAGTTCTTTATTCAGGATCAAACTGGTGATGTACTGTAAGGCATTGAGCGTTTCCGAACGCTTACCAATGAGAATGCTCAGGTCCTGCCCCTGGATATCAACGAGTATGAATTTCTCCTCGCCTTCTATCTCTTTATTAGTCTGATAGCTCGCAGAAACGGTTGCATTGACCTTCATTTTTTCCAGCAACTCGCGAACAACATTCGAGACCAAGTCCAACACTGGGTCGTTATAATCGACTTTGGTCGGGGCAGTAATAACCGGCTCCTGTTTGATGGGTTTTAATTCAGGTACGGTCGTCGTCTCTTTCTTATTGCTGTCATGAATACCATATGGTAAGAGCGTTAGTCTCACGCGTGCCTGGCGACCGCCAAGACCGAATAAACCTTTATTGCCCGAATCCATTACTTCGATATCAACTGCGTCCCGGGGTAATCCCAGTTGATCCAATCCACGTTCGATCGCTTCCTCAACAGTCGGTGCGATCATTTCCAGGGTTGTTTTTTCGTCCATAGACCCCATCCATTGACTTCAAAAATTTTATTTCTTGCCTTTTTTCGGCACTATCTTTGTTTCGCGACTTTTGGGTAACAGATTTTTCCAGTTCACCTTTCCCATCGCAGCATATTGTACGATTGTGAAAACATTGGACACCAAGAAATAGAGCGATAATCCGGAAGCGAGCGTCAATGCCAGGTACCCCATCAAGAACGGCATATAGATGTTCATCATGTTCGACATCATCGCAGTCTGATCATTATTCCCACCCGTCGATGGTGTTTGCATGATTTTCGACTGAACATACGTAGAGATCACCACCACAATTGCCATAACCGGGATGCCAAATGAAAGGAATGGCAAGTTAAGCCGCTCTGGCATACCAAGATCCATCCATAGGAATTGGTTGTCCAAAGGAATAATATTCTGGATATTAAATATCGGATAAATACTTCTTGAAAAATTCAACAATTCCATTGGGCTGGTCCCCAAAGCGCGGATGATACTTTGATAAAGACCAATAATGATGGGAAATTGTATCAATGTTGGTAAGCAGGATGCCGTCGGATTAATACCCAATTCCTGGTACAGCTTCATTTGTTCCTGGGCTAATTTCTCCTTGTCATTTTTATATTTCGCCTGCATGTCAAGATATCGCTTATCTTTCTGAAGATCTTGCAACGCCGTGGACGCTTTAAGTTGTTTCAGGGTTAATGGATATGTCACTAATCGAATCAGGAGTGTGAACAGGATGATAGCCACTCCAAAATTGCCGACCAACTGATAAATTATCAGTAATATATTTACGAATGGATGAATGATGATCGAATCCCACATAATATCCTGCCTTTATTTTGGCGCTACCAACGACCACCGGTCGTTACCATTTGCATCGAGCGCGTAAAGTAACACCTCGCCGCGAGTCGCCGGAACAAGAAGGTACTCCCCATAATTAACCAATGAACCATACAGCTCACCATCGATCGAGCGTGTCCAAACTTTATCACCGTTGGTCGTCAGGGCAACTACTGTGCCGTCTTCAGTCGCAACCGCCAACCCATCCTCAAGTATCGCTGCTGAGCCGATATTGGGAGCACTTAATGTCACGCTCCAAATAAGCGAACCATCTTGCAAATCAAGCGCATAAAATTTATTCGATAGATCACCAATATAGACCTTGCCATCGAAGATGACCGGACTCGCCCATACATTGCCATCGCATTGAAAGGTCCAGGCGATTTCCGGCATCCCAACCCGTACGGCAGTGATTTCACCACCGATTGTCGATAATA
>JABLXM010000086.1 GCA_013177815.1 Anaerolineae bacterium
GATGCTGAGAATCGCCTCGTCTTCAGGGGTGGCGCTGGCGGCGCGACGGCTTTAGGCGGCGCCATGGCGCTCTGGTTTCCCAGCCTGTATTACATCTTCCCGATCGGCGCTGCCATTTTCTTTTTCGCCGGCTATGCCTCGCTGACGACCATCAGCATCTCGCTGTTGTCATTGGTGATTTTTACCATCCGCGCCATTCAGGGCGTAGGACCGTGGGAATATGTGCTCTATGGTCTGCTCTCCCTGCTGATTGTGTTGTGGGCGCTGCGTCCCAACCTCAAGCGCCTGGCGGAGGGCACCGAAAGGCTCACTGGCTTGCGCGGGCACCTGCATCGAAAAAAAGCAGAAAAAGAAAACCCTGTCGAAACGCGCGCGCGTGACGCCACAAGAAATCGCAGGGTGATTAAAGAGTTTTCGGATCCGCTGCGCTAGCGGCGCTTGCAGTTTCAGCCTGCGCCTGGTTGAAGAGGTGCCGTAAGTTTCGCCGGTGCAGTTCGACTGCCAAACCACCCAGGTATACCCGGCTCTTCCCGCACGATTCGATATCCACATCTGCCAGCGTTTCCAGTCCGTTCTTCTTCTTGGCGGCTGCCCGGGTGATCTTGCGGATGGCGTTCAGGTAGGCGATGTTCTCCTTGACGGCTTCTTCGATCTCACCGCGCAGGATGATATCGCCGTGACCCTGGACGATGTTTTCCAGCCCCATCTTGCCGATCCGTTTGATCGTATTGAGCAGCATATCGATGTCCCCATCCACGATATAGGGCAGCGGCATGAAGGCATCCCCGGCAAAAAGCACACGATCCTCCTCCACCAGCACGGATATGCCGTCCCGGCTGTGTCCAGGTGTGGTGGATAGGATCAGGTTCTTCTTGCCCACCCGTAGCGAAGCTTCGCCGCTCTCGAAGGTCAGGTGGGGCAGTACCAGCTTCACTTGCTTGAACGCGGGGTTTTGCTTGCGGGCGTTCTCGAGTGCGTTTTGACCGCGTTCCACCATCAGTTGGCGGCACAGCGTATGCGAAAGGATCGTCGCCCCCGGGAAAAAGCAATTCCCCCAGGTGTGGTCGGCATGGTAATGGGTGTTGATCACATAGCGCACGGGAACCGCCAGCTCCTCTTCGATGAAGCTTCGCATCTCCAGCGTTTCTTCCGGCAAAGCCAGGGTGTCGATCACCACCGCCCATTGCGGACCGGTGATCACGCCGGCGGTCACTTGTGCATAGATTTCAGATTGGAACCAGAATACATTTTCAGATACACGTTCGCGTTGCATAGAGCCATCCAAACCATAGAAATGCTATCCGTAACATCAATGTAGAATAGCATAAATGAAATGAAAAGTCAAAAAAAGGCTTTTCTATTTGCGTGGGAAGTAATTTAACTTATTGGTGTGACATTTTTGCCAAAAGTGTCACACTAATAGGTACATTGTAAACTAAGTAGCCGGAATATTTTAACAAAAAGGTTGCTTTATCAAATAATCGATGCTAAACTAAATAAACTTCCGTCATTAAGATCATTTAACACCACCAATAGAGCGTCGTTTTTTTCTTGCAAAGTGAAATACCAGGTTAATACATAACAAAGGAGAAAAAAATGAGTCAAACCGAGATACTCGCGGAATGCAGGCAAGCATTGGCAAGTTTCTTGGGGGAATGGAGCGAAAAAAAAGGTGTATGGGTTTTTTCATCGACCATTGCTGAGAGAAAGGCTTTTCTTTCAACAAAGAGATTGACCTACTCGCTAAGAATGCGAGTCGATGATTCAGCGAAGGTGGTCAATTTTTCAGAAACTTTGATGGAAAGCGGTTCTGGACTCTCTTCAGGCAGTGATTTCGACAGCGGATCATCAGGATTCGGATTCAAGACAGAAACCTATAACACTTTCGGCGGAACTCGCAAGGGCGGAATTGAAGAGCAATCAACACTTTTTGGCAAAAATTATTCCTATCGGTTCAATTACCAGGAAGCCAGAATGAAGATCCAGGAAATAGCTCAAAAATTTGGCTATACATTCAACTATCAGATCCCCCCGGTTAAATGATACGCGAATAAACAACTGAATACCCTGGGTAATTTTCATAAATCTGAACAATGTGAAGGAACCCCAATAAGTACATCGTAAACTAAATAGCCGGAATATTTTGACAAAACAGCCATTTTGTTGAAAATGACGGGATTAAAAAAACAACATGTACAACGTACGCCGGCAGATCGAGAGTATCTCGAAACACTGATCAGTAAGACAGGTAGCTGCAAGAGTATATCGTCGCGCTATTGGTTTGTTAGAACTGGATCGTGTGCATTGCTGGCTGCCATTGAGCCGCTGACCGGATTTTGTTTAGTGCAAGTGCATGAGCATCGCACCCCAAAAAGAATATACCCTGTTTTGCCAGGCGCTTGCAAAGGCATTTCCAAGATGCTACTAAAATCTGATTGGCGCAAGACAATCTCAATACGCATGATACCAGCGCCTTTTATGAGAACCTTCCAGCAGACGAAGCCCAGGCTTTGGCGGAACGCTCTGAATTCTTTTTCACACTCAAGTCTGCCGGTTGGCTCAACATGATCGAAATTGAATTCTCTGCGCTCTCTCGGCTATGTTTAGCTTGCCGTATGCCAACACTGGAACAACTTGAGCGGGAAGTTCTCGCTCTGGTGACCGAACGCAAGGCTCAAGGTATCAAGATTAACTGGCGATTTAAGGTTCAGCCTGACAGCTTGAAGTTCAAGGTAACTTAATTTATGATGTAATAAGTTTGTCTCTCACAGGTGAGTGACAAACTGAGCTGAGAAGAATGCTCGCCCCGTATGAAAACATCCCGGCTGATTTGAACACAAGCGGGTTTTACAGTACCTTGCTCAGGAATGCCTTGGTGCGTTCGTGTTTGGGCGCGCTGAATAACACCTCTGGCGTGGCTTCTTCGATGATCGATCCCTCGTCCATCAGGATGGCGCGGTCGGCGGCTGCCTGCGCAAAACCCATCTCATGCGAGACCACCACCATTGTCATACCCTCGCGCGCCAGCGTCACCATCACGTCCAGCACTTCCTGGATCATTTCCGGGTCCAGTGCGCTGGTCGGTTCATCGAATAGCATGATCTTTGGGTCCATCGCCAGCGCCCGTGCGATTGCCACCCGCTGTTGTTGACCGCCGGAAAGTTGCCCCGGCAGGCACTCGGCTTTCTCCGGAATGCCCACTTTATTCAGCAGCGCGATCGTCTTTTCTTGTGCCTCTGCTGGTGTGCGTTTGCGGATGATGCGTTGCGCCAGCATGATGTTGTTCATGACCGTCAGGTGCGGGAACAGGTTGAACTGTTGGAACACCATCCCGACTTCTGTCCGCACCGCGTTGATGTTTTCCGTGGTATCCAGCGGGATGTCATCGACCACGATTGTGCCGCGGTCGAATTCTTCCAGCCGGTTGATGCATCGTAAGAGTGTCGATTTACCTGAGCCGGAAGGTCCAATGATGACGATAACTTCCCCTTTGTACACATCCAGGCTGACGCCGCGCAGGGCGTGCACATCGCCGAAATATTTATGGACACCTTCGATATGTATGATTGGGTTCATCCTCATCGCTCCAGGCGCGTCTTGCGCTCGATCCAGGTGACCACCCGTGCGGAGAACAGTGTCATCACCAGGTAAAGCAGCGCGATCATCACCCAGGTTTGCACCGGGATGAAATTCGCAGCCATGAACTCCCGTCCGCGTCGGGTCATGTCTGCCACTGCCACCACGCTCACCAGCGAAGAATCCTTCAACAGCGAGATGAATTCGTTGCCCACCGGCGGCAGGATCACGCGAACAGCCTGCGGCAGGATGATGTAGCGCATCGCTTGGAAGTAGGACATCCCCAGGCTGCGGGCGGCTTCCATCTGCCCCTTCGCGATCGACTGGATGCCTGCCCGGTAGATCTCGGACATGTATGCCGAATAGCAGAACGTCATCCCCAGCACCGCCATCACCAGCGGGTTTGCCAGGTAGTTCTTGAGCGCCTCGATGTTGAGCAGTTCACCGAGCCCCCGCACCACCGATGGAAAGGCGAAATACCAAAAAAGCAATTGCACCAGCAGTGGAATCCCGCGTATCACTTCGATGTAGATGGTCGCCAGACCGTTGATCGCCTTGACCTTCGACAGTCGTCCCAGGGCAGCCACCAGTCCAAACAACAACACCATGATGAACGAGAGCACCGTCGTCGTGATCGTTACCCAAATGCCATCCCGCACGAATAGCACGATGCGCCGGTATGGATCGGGCTGGGCAACCACTAATAGAATGATCAAGCCGATCACGCAGGCGACCAGGATCCACCAGCGGTCAAAATGGCGCCCCGCATTTTCCGGCGCGGTATCGGCGGGGTTGGTATGTGTTTGGAAGGGTATGTTATCCATCGATGATTCCAAAAAGGGGTTGTCTAAAAAGGCACAATCATCATGTTGAGCGAGTGCGAAGTCCCCCTAGGGGGAAGCATCTCACATGAAAACGAAAGACTCTTCGTCGCGCTCCCTGTTCGACCGCCACATCGTCCCGATGTCCTTCCGGGGGACAGGCAGAGAGACGGGCTTCTTTAGAGACAACCCCTTACTGTGTCTTTATTCTATTGCGCGCTAGCCAGCCATTTCTGTTCCAGTTCGCTGATCACGCCGGCGTCCTTGACGGCTTTCAGTCCTTCATTCATCTTTGCCAGCAGTTCGGTGTTGGTCTTGCACACCGCGATGCCGTACGATTCATTCGTGAATACCTCGCCGACCACTTTGATCTGATCCGGCGACTGACCGACGAACCCCAACGCGGTTGGGTAGTCCGCGATCACAGCGTCGATCTGACCGTTCGCTAGGTCCAGGAACGCCAGGTCATAAGAGTCGTAGGTTTTGAGCGTCACACCTTCGATCGCCTCGGCTTCGATGGCGCCGGTGGTGCCCAATTGTGCGCCAACGGTCTTGCCAGCCAGGTCGTCCTTGCCGCTGATGGCGGCGTTGTCTGACTTGATCGTCACGATTTGTCCGGCGTTGATGTATGGGTCGGAGAACAACATGACTTCCTGTCGCTCCGGCGTGATCGTGATCGCCGCAATGGCGGCATCGTATTGGCATTCCGCCAATCCTGCCAGCATCGGGTCAAATCCGATATTGACCCATTCCACCTCGAAGCCGGCTTCTGCGGCGATGGCGTTCATCAGTTCCACGTCGAACCCGGTCAGTTCTTTGGTGGCTTCGTCCACGATTTCGAATGGCGGGAATGTGGCATCCGTTGCCACTTTGATCTTCATCATCTCGGCGGGTGGCATCTCACCCTCGGGCACCGGGGTGGCTTGGGGCGCACACGCTGCGACGAAAGATGTGATCACTAATGAAATGACCAGGATATACAGCGTATTCTTTTTCACTTCTTCCTCCATATGTGTTGGATTGTTGTTTACCTTGTTTCATGCGAGTACTGAAACACGACCCATGAGTCTAATTATACAATAACATTATCTGTGCAGACTACGGGCTGGTTTCTTTGTCGTTGATGACCCCAGTGCGATATGTATTTGCTTGGCTGGCAGGGCATCTATGTTAGAATTTTATTCATGGTTCAACCGATGCTTGTTGGTAATTCTTTGGTTCGGCTGTTGTCCCCTTTCAGTTTGGAGACGTGTTAGATGAAACTGACCCCCCTCGAAACCGCCCGCATTTTCACCCGCACCGCCCAGCCGTGGTCCTTGTTGGGCGGTATCTTGTTTTATGCCCTTGGTGTTGGGGTAGCGCATTACCTGGGCGAACCGTTGGATTGGCGTGTGTACTGGCTGGGTCAGGCGTGTATTACCATGCTGCAAGTCAGTAGTTTTTACCTCAAGCATTATTTCGACCTGCCGCCGTATCACCGCAATGATCCCAAGCGCGATGCCAAACCCATAACTGACCTGCCCAAGCCTGCCTGGTTGCAGGCTGCTATCACCACCCTGACGGTCGACGCGGTCATCGCCGCTCTCTTGATCTCCGGGCGCGACCTGAACCCGGTGAGCCTGATCTTGTTCGTTATTGGCTTCGCTCTGTTGTTCTTTTACGCCGTTCCCCCCTTTCGCCTGGTTTATTCGGGCTATGGCGAACTCATCCAGGCGTATTTCGTCGCCAGCCTCACCCCGTTTATCGCCTATGCCTTGCAGTCGGGCGACCTGCATCGCCTGTTGTGGCTGTTGACCCAGCCGCTGACGGCGCTTTACCTTGCCACCACCATGGCGCTCACCTTGCACGGCACGCCGGAGCAGATCCGGTTGGGGCGTCAGAATATCTGGTCGCGCATCGGTTGGCAGCGCGGCTTTATGCTGCATAATTTGCTTGTGCTGGGTGCGTTCGTCCTTCTTGGCGTTTTTTCCCTTCTGGGGTTGCCCTGGTTGCTCACCTGGCCCGGGCTGCTTGGGCTGCCGTTTGGCGTTCTACAGGTCGTGCATGTCAATCAAATCGCGGATGGCGATAAACCGCGTTGGCGCCTATTATCCCTGCTGGCGCTTGCCAGCCTGGGTATCGCTGCCTATTCCATCACGCTGACCCTTTGGATCCATTGAAATGCCCGAATTCCTTGAATTGCTCCCGCCCCAAAAGGCTTTGGATTTATTCTTCCGCCATCTTGCCCCGGGCATTCTTGGCGAACAGCAATTGCCGCTGCTATCTGCCGTGGGCAGGGTCACCTCTCGTGCGGTAACCGCCGTTGAAAGGTTGCCAGCCTTCGACCGTAGCACGGTGGATGGCTACGCTGTGTCTGCCGGCGATACCTTTGGCGCCTCCGAGAGCTTGCCGGTCTACATGAAGTTGATCGGGGAGATCCCAATGGGCGGGGGCGCTGCTTTTACCTTGCAGTCAGGGCAGCTCGCAACGATCCATACCGGTGGCATGCTCCCGCCAGGCGCGGATGCCGTCGTGATGCTGGAGCACACCCAGACCGTTGGCGAGGATGAGGTAGAGGTTCTGCGGGCGGTTGCCCCGCGCGAGAATGTCATCCTGGCGGGTGAGGATATCGAAGTGGGCGCTGCTGTGATTCAAGCCGGTGAGCGCCTGGGCGCCGAAGCGGTCGGCAGCCTGCTTGCGCTCGGACACACCGGCGTTTGGGTTGCCCGCCAGCCGCGCATCGCCATCATCTCCACCGGCGACGAGATCGTCCCGCCCGAGACCCACCCTTCGTTGGGTCAGGTGCGCGATGTCAATTCCGGCAGTTTGAGCGCCTTGGTCGCTCTTGCCGGTGGCATTCCTCACCCGCTCGGCATCATTCCCGACCAACCCGATCGCCTGGAATCCGCCCTGGCGGGCGCCCTGCAGGATTGCGACGCGGTCGTCATCACCGCCGGCTCGTCTGCCTCCACCCGGGATTTGACAGCCGCCGCCATCGAGAAGATGGGCAGCCCTGGCGTCCTTGTTCACGGCGTCAATGTCAAGCCCGGCAAGCCCACCATACTGGGGGTTTGTGCCGGCAAGGGTGTCATCGGCTTGCCCGGCAATCCCGTCAGCGCGCTCGTCATCGCCCGTCTGTTCGTCGTGCCGCTCATCGAGCGCCTGCACGGCTATGTCCGCCCACAGCCTGCGCCGGTCGTGTCAGCCGTCCTGGCGGTCAATCTTGCCTCGCAGGCGGGTCGTGAGGATTACATCCCGGTGCGGCTGCTGCCGCAGGCATACGGCGTGCTTGCCGAACCGGTATTTTATAAGTCCAACCTGATCTTCTCCCTGGCATCTGCCGATGGCTACCTGGTCATTCCGCCAGACGCCACCGGTCTCCCGGCGGGCAGTCAGGTGCAAGTGATCCGTTTATAGGTGGTGGATATGTCAGATCATACTCATCGTAGTGGGGACTTCTATCTTTACGATGTTCCCCTGGAACTGGCGCAATCCCGCTTCTATGCCGCGCTTGAAAGGCATGGTCTGGGCGGCGTGTTGCGCGAAGAATCCCTCCCTTTGGATGAAGCGCTGTGCGGTCGCGTTTTGGCGTCGCCCGTCTGGGCAAAACTATCCTCGCCGCACTATCATGCCGCCGCCATGGACGGATTCGCGCTCGAATCCCGCCGCACCTTTGGCGCCATGCCCACCCAGCCGCTGATCCTCTCCGCCGGCGACCAGGCGCTGTACGTGGATACCGGTGATCCCCTGCCGGATTGGGCGGATGCCGTTGTTCTGATCGAAAACACCGAAGGTTTGGATGCCGCCGGCGCCATTGCCGCCGATCCGCGCCAACCGCACGCCATCCGCATCCGCGCGGCTTGCCCGCCCTGGAGCCATGTGCGCCCAATGGGCGAGGATATCATTGCGAGCGAGCTGGTGCTCCCCTCCGGTCACACCCTGCGTCCGGTTGATCTTGGCGCCATCGCCGCCAGTGGGCAGGGGCAGGTCAGTGTCAGCGCCCGCCCGCGCGTCGGCATCATTCCGACCGGCTCCGAGTTGGTGCAGCCTGGTGCAGCCGTCAAGCCTGGCGATATCATCGAATACAACTCGCTCGTCCTGGCTGCCCAGGTCAACACTTGGGGTGGGGTAGCCCGCCGCTATCCCATCACCCGCGATGATTTTGACGCCCTCTGCGCGGTTGTGGCGCAGGCAGCCGGGGAGAACGATCTCGTTCTGCTCAACGCCGGCTCCTCCGCCGGCTCCGAGGATTTCTCAGCCAGGGTCATCCAACGCCTGGGGGAGGTCTTCGTCCACGGTGTTGCCGTCCGTCCGGGGCACCCGGTCATCCTGGGTGTGCTCAACCGGAGCGGCGCGCCGGGCGAGAGTCAAGCTGTCACCCCGGTCATTGGTGTCCCCGGTTACCCCGTCTCTGCTGCGCTCACCGGCGAGATCTTTGTCGAACCGTTGCTCGATCGCTGGCTGGGTCGCGCCGCGCCGCCCAGGGATGAGGTGGAAGCGATCCTGACCCACAAGATCGTTTCGCCCCCCGGCGATGACGATTACGTCCGCGTTGTCGTGGGGCGGGTGGGGCAAAGGTTGTTAGCCGCCCCGGTCTCGCGCGGCGCGGGGGTCATCACCTCCCTCGTCCGCGCCGATGGCATTGCTGTGCTTGGGCGCGGCATCCAGGGCATGGAAGCCGGCGAGCCGGTCAAAGTGCGCCTGTACCGCAAGCTGCCCGAACTGGAAAATACCATCTTTGCCATCGGCTCTCACGATATGACCCTCGATCTGTTGGCGCAGCACCTGGTCGTGCGCGGGCGCAGGCTGGTCTCTGCCAACGTTGGCAGCCAGGGTGGTTTGGTGGCATTGCGCCGGGGCGAGGCGCACCTCGCCGGCTCCCACCTGCTGGATCCGCAAACCGGCGAGTACAACCTTTCTTATCTCCCCCGCTACCTGGGTGATGTCAAAGTGCGCGTGATCGCCTGGGTCGAGCGCGAGCAAGGGCTCATCGTCAAGCCGGGCAACCCGCTCGCGATCCATTCCCTCGCCGACCTCGCCAGGCAGAATGTCCGCTACATCAATCGGCAGCGCGGGGCGGGCACCCGCGTGTTGTTGGACTTCGAGTTGGAGAAATTGGGCATCCAGCCGGCTCAGGTCACCGGCTACCAGCAGGAGGAGTTCACCCATCTGGCGGTGGCGGCGGCTGTCGCCTCTGGGCGTGGCGATTGCGGTCTTGGCATTACCGCTGCTGCCCGTGCGCTTGGTCTGGATTTCATCCCGCTCTGCCACGAACGCTATGACCTCATCATCCCACTCGAACACCTGGAATCCGGTTTGCTGGACCCGCTCTTCGCGCTGATGGAGGATGAGCGCTTCAGAGCGAGCGTGGCTGCTCTGCCGGGTTATAACATTCTACAGATGGGAAAAGTGATTGCATGACCCTCTGGAAGAATGTATCATGGAACTATGACTTATATTCAGATGGAGGATTTGGATGGCAATTAACGCTGGCATGAAAGCCCCTGCATTCAGCCTGATCGATGAAACCGGCGCGGTGCGCAGTTTGTCCGATTTCATCGGTCAGAAAGTTGTTCTCTACTTTTACCCTAAGGATGACACCCCCGGCTGCACCACCGAAGCCTGCAATTTTCGCGATGATTACAGCAAGTACGAAGACGCCGGCGTCGCCATCATCGGCGTCAGCCCGGACTCGGTCAAATCGCACAAAAAATTCAAAGAGAAATACCAGTTGCCCTTCCCGCTCTTGGCGGATGAAGAGCATAAGGTCTGCGAACTTTATGGCGTCTGGGGTCTCAAGAAGTTCGCGGGGCGCGAGTACGAGGGCGTCTTCCGTACCACCTTCATCATCGCTCCGGATGGCGTCATCAAGCGCGTCTTCGATAACGTCAAACCCGCCGATCACTCCGCCGAGGTGCTGGCAGCCTTCGAAGCCTGATTGCGCATAGTCGATCTTAGTGAACGCCGCCGCGCTATATCGCGGTTATAATTCAAGCGCTTGATAAAGCCAAATTATTGGAGGTGTTCATCATGAAAAGATCGCCCCTATTGTTGCTGCTTGTTCTGGCAATTGCATCCTTGTCCCTGGCTGCTTGTGGTCAGCAACCCGCCGGTGATGGTGACGCTGGCGAGGTCGCGCCCCCGCAGCCGCCCGCCGAATATGCCGCCATGACCAATCCCTTCGCAGGGGATGCAACTGCCGCGGCGACCGGTCAGGTCGATTATGAAAGTTATTGCCAGTCCTGCCATGGCTCCGGTGGGAAGGGTGATGGTCCTGCCGCATCTTCCTTGGACCCCAAGCCAGGCAACCTGGCTGAGCTGGTCAAGACCGCCTCGGATGGTTATATCTTCTGGCGTGTTGCGGAAGGCGGCATGATGGCGCCTTTCAACTCATCCATGCCCGCCTGGAAGGATGTCCTCAACCAGGATCAGATCTGGCAAGTCGTCACCTACATCGAGACCTTCAATTAGCGCCGGTCGCCGCTGGTTGGTAAAGAGCCGTCATTCTGAGCCGAAGCGCAGCGCAGGCGAAGCATCGCGATACTTTCCTGCTAATTCTAAGTTATAGAAAATGGGTAGCACTCAATGAGTGAGGAAAAACAACCTGTCACCCAGCCGATCTTGATTCTTTCTGGTCATCCGTCTTTTGCTCCCGGCATCGAACGTGCCCTGCACCAGACGCGCAAATTGTTGTTGCCGGACTTGCGTTTTGCCGCCAGCCTGGACGAAGCCTTCCAGGTCATGGCTGCCTGGGCGCCGGAACTGTTGATCGTCGATATGGATGATCCCCAGATTGACCCGCACCTTTTGCGTCGCCAACTGGGTGAGCGTTCCCTCTCCACCGAGGTCATGTTGGTGACCCTGCATCCCACCGGCGCGGTCATCGTGCATGACCGCAAACGCTCCCTGCCTGCCCAGCCGCCT
Source organism: Anaerolineae bacterium (assembly GCA_013177815.1). Taxonomy (GTDB): domain Bacteria; phylum Chloroflexota; class Anaerolineae; order Anaerolineales; family Anaerolineaceae; genus JABLXM01. The sequence goes on from JABLXM010000086.1 coordinate 11,301, forward strand.
GCCGGTCAGGCATCGCCGCAAGGCGCGCCTGACCCGCAAAATGACCCCCCCGTTCCGTCCTGCTGAACGAAGCGCAACGCCCCCGCGGGGAGGGAAGCATCGCGTATGGTAATGGAATACCCTTAAAGTTTCCGTTCAGGAAACGCGCAAATCACCTTAACTTGAACGCCTCATAGGTTATATTGGCATTCCTGTTATTTTTCCGGAAATATGCTGCATACCCCTTGATCATCTTTTCAGGACCGCACATAAAAACATCTGTATCATCGGTCAGGGTATAACCTTCAAACGATAAAAAGGGCTCAACTGAAGTATCGATGAAATGAACCTGGAACGATTTGTTTCTCTTTTGATATTCTTCAATAGCTTCCTTATAGATACCTGCATCCGGACCATTGTACGAATAGTACATATCAATTTGCTGGTCAGGATGATCTTCCCGCAGGTATGCGATGAAGGGAGTGATGCCGATTCCACCAGCAACCCAGAGCTGTTTCTTTTTTCCATGGCTGAAATCCATCAGACCATACAGCCCTTCCAGCGCCACTTGGGTGTTCAGCTCGAGCGAATCGTATAACTGCTTGGTGAAATCCCCCGAAATTTTTGTGGTCAAAGTGATCTTTTTTCCATCGCCGCCTGAAATTGAAAAAGGATGGGGCGCAGTTTCGAATCCTTTCTGAAAAACCTTGATAAAGATAAATTGCCCTTTTAGAAACTTGATGGGCTCTGTGAGGGTAATTTCCCATTCGAGCACATTCGGACTTAATCTGGTGATCTTTGTGACATTCCCTTTATAGTTGAAGCCGCTCTTCTGATAGAAAAATATGACATAAATGGCAGACATGATCCCGATCAAGGCAGTCAACCCTACCCAGATACTCAACAACGAGAACTGTAAAAGAGGTATATGGGAGGAGAGATTCACATGAATCAGCGCAATGATGTAAATGGGAAGCATAATTCTGTGGGTAACCCGCCACTTTTCGTAAGTCATTTTCTTGGCAAATAGAGTGATTCCAATCAGAACTACGAGAAGGAACATTGCCAGTCCGCCTGTGACAACGCGAATGTTTATCTCCTCAGTCGTCTTAAGTTGATCGCTGAGCACGACATGGACAAACAGCAATGCAAGGGTACCAAGCGCAATAAATTTATGGTGAACGTACAGCTTATCCAGCCCGTTGAACCACTTTTCCAAAGTTTTATTGCGGGCTGCCAGTAGAAAATTCAAGAAAAAGCCGTTGAGTGCCAAGCCCGCCACCACATGCCGCGCCCGATCGACAGAATCCACGAGTTCAGATTGAGCTGCAAAAAACCAGAGCAGAAAACTGACAAGTGTGGTAACTACGATCAAGGAAATTCCCTTAATATTTTTCACGATTACGCCTCCTTTGTTTTTGTGGCGATTAACCTCATCATGTATTCTTGCAATTGGTGCGGAGTCACTTTTACTCCAGTGCCGCCCTGCGATGGTTTTGGAAAAACGATATATTGCATTACTCTATAACAACCCGGTATTTAGAATAACATTAAACTGGCAGTTTGTCATGCATCGAAAGTGCTATTTTAATTCGACCCCATACAATATCTTCCCGCCCCAAAAGGAACTTCACGGCTTTTTTGATTGCTAAGTAGGGCAGAACGTAGCTTGGCTTGCCCGCCCTTGCCGTCAACCGTCCGCCGTCAGTCGTCATAATACCCCAAAACTGCCCGCGCCCGCTCCGTCACGAAGCCGTTGCCCTGCCCCCGGGCGCTCACCGCCGTCACCGTGTTCAGCGCCTTCTCCAGCGCCCACGTCCCCTCCGGCAGATGATTTCCCCCTTCCACTTCGATCGGGCTGCAAACCCGACCTGTTGCCTCCCCCGCGGTGAAGTTTCCCCATTCCG
>JABLXM010000087.1 GCA_013177815.1 Anaerolineae bacterium
CTGGTTGCTGCCAACGTTGAACCAAGCGAAAGCATCATCCGGATCTTGTTCCGCCTCTGCCTGAGCGGCTGCCAGCGCCCTCTCACGGTTGGCGACCGGGTCGGCATCGGGTCCAAGAAGACTGCGCACCAGGTCCGCCTGATCCGGACGGTAAACCAGCAGGTACACCCGGTTGAACGCCTGCCAGTTGCGGTCGACCTCAGCGTATGGCGCATATTGGTCCGCGCCGCGGAAAGTATCCTGAGTAATGAAAGCTCCGGCGGTATCATCATAGCCGGTCAACAGCAGGTAATGCCCGGTCCAGCGATCATCCGAAGGACCGGTCAATCCTTCCTCTCCCTGGGGCAGGGTGAAACCTTCCTCAATGATGATCGGCAAACCCGCGGCGAGGAAACGCTTCATCAGGTCGATCTCGCCCCCCACCCGGAACTCTGCCCGCAACCAACCAGCCTGGGTGGCGACATAATAGATCAACTCGTCGACGTTTACATTGCGGTCTCCCCGATTGGTTTTGATCTCGTCGGAGATGGTGAACTGGTCCCCCTCCCAGCCGAACATACGCAATTGCAGCGCCAGGGTCGCCGGACCACAGTTGTTCCAATCCTGCCCATCGAAGGGCGGGGCGGGCAATTCCACCCGCTCCGGCAGGGCGGTGGGCGTTGGCTGCGAGGTGGCAGTCGGCAGAGCCGTGCTGACAGCAGGTGCCGTCAGGGTGGGAGAGGGTGTGATGCTCGGTGCGACGGTGGAGTGCGGCGTCGATGCGGGGGTGGGCAGTGCACCGGGGGGATCAAAGAACGCGCGCAAGCGGGCGCCGGTCAGGTCCAAATAATATGCGACGGCAGAATCACGACCAGTGATAAACACCATTGCCAACGTGAACAACAAAGCCAGGGCGATGACCAACCACAGCCAACCACGACGCGCCGGTGGTCTGTAAGATTTCATGAGCTCGATTGTACCAGCAATGGCAGACGGCGAAGTTCATTCCTGCAAGCCGTAATCCTTGATCATGCGGTCGATCAAGAGCAGGTCTTCTTCACTTGATGGGCTAAATTCAAATCCAGTGTTATAGAAGCGGGGGTTGACGTCCGTCTTGCACCAGACGGAGCGCGCTTCGATGACCAGGTGAGGGCGCAAATAGAACTCCGGCAGGTCAAGGCGAACTTTGAGCACTTGTTCGGCGGGGATGACTTCTTCGGAAATGACCATCATGCCAAGACGGTTGAGATCCGCCATGTAACCGAGCATCTCACCGGACTTGAGATCGAAGACGCGAGAGTAGAACATCAAGTAGACCCGTTTGAGTTTTCGGCGTTCTTCCATGGCACCTCCCTCAATCTTATTGAATATTATTGCATTTTAGAGGATGAGAGTCAATATGCCTGCCAGCCGCGCGCGAGGCGACATCGGCATCCCCAACAGGCACCCTCCCAACCTGCTCATGCCACGCCAGCTTGGGACATCATCCAGCGGCTGATGCGGTTGTGCTCGGCGATGACAGGTTCGAGATCATAGGGTAAGAATTCCCCATTCTCAACGACAACCCTGCCGTTGATGACCGACAACCACACATTGGTGGGATGGCAGGTGACCAGCGAGGAGACCCGATCTCCCAATCCACCTGCGTGGAAGATATCATCCATGCGATAGGCGACGAAATCGGCTGCCTGCCCGGGCGCCAGCCAGCCGATGGTCTCCTGCCCGAGCACGCGCGCGCCGCCGAGGGTTGCCAGTTCCAGCGCCTCGCGAGCGGTGAAGCGGTCGCCGGATGACTCAAAGCCGGGATAGCCCACGCGCTGCAACAGCATGGCGAGGCGCGCTTCAGCCAACAGGTTGTTGCAATCGTTGCTGGATGAGCCGTCGACGCCAACCCCGACCCGCACTTTCTTGTCCACCATCTGCCGGATGGGCGCGATGCCGGAAGCCAGGATCATGTTACTGCTGGGGCAGTGGCAGACGCCAGTGTTGGTGCGCGCCAGCCAGTCAACTTCAGCATCGTTGACCTGGACGGCATGGGCGTACCAAACATGTTCACCCTGCCAACCGACCCACTCACAGTACTCGACCGGGGTCTTGCCATAATTCGCCATGGTGTAACGCACATCATCCATCGTTTCAGAGGTGTGGGTATGTAACTTGACCTTCGGGTACGTTTCGGCAAGACGGGCGCTCTCGCGCATCAGGTCAGGCGTGACGGAGTTGGGCATGTTGGGCGCCACACCGATACGCAGCATGGCGTACGGTTCGGGGTCGTGGTAAGTCTCGATGGCTTCGATACAGGCTTTGAGGACATCCTCTTCCTTCTCACACAGGCGCTCCGGGACGTTGCCACCTTCGCTTTCAGGCAAGGTCAGGCTGCCACGATTGGGGTGGAAACGAACGCCAGCTTCACGGGCAGCGCGGATCTCATCATCGATGCGGACGCCATTGGGGTACAGGTAAAGCATGTTCGAGACGGTGGTGCAGCCGCTCAGCACCATTTCCGCCAGCACAAGTTTGGCGCTGGTGTAGGCGCCTTCGGGGCGCAGTTCCGCCCAAATGGGGAAGAGCATACTGATCCAATCGAAGAGTTTCTTGCCGGTTCCGGTGGCGATGCCGCGCGTGAGCGATTGCCACATGTGGTGATGGCAGTTGACCAAACCGGGGGTGACGATGGTGCCGGCGGCATCGATGACCTGATCGAATTCCACACCCGCCAGGGCAGGTCCCTGCTGCTGCAACCAGGGGTCGAGCGCCGCGGTTGATCCCAACCAGATGATCCGGTTATCTTCAACCAGGATGGCAGCATCGGCAATTTCTTCACGGGTGGGGTTCATGGTAACCAGCATATCTATGTTCTTGATCAGCAATGTTGACATTCAGACCTCCAGCAAGGATGCACGATTGATGGGTTAATCATAGTCAAAGATTGCAACTTGCGCAACTCACCTGCGGGCTGTTATATCCGACCAAAGTGCTCCAATTCTGTTACCTTCGGGTATAATCCCGGCATGCGATATCATATCTGGACCGAAGGCTGCCAGATGAACGTGTCAGATTCGCAGCGCGTTGCATCGGCACTGGAACAGTTTGGCTGCCAACCCACCCGCCGGGCGGAAGAAGCGGATATCATCGTCCTGAACACCTGCGTGGTGCGCCAAAGCGCCGAGGACAAAGCCTATGGGCGGCTGCACACCCTGCGCCCGTTGAAAGAGCGCAACCCGAAGCTGGTGATCAACCTGATGGGCTGCCTGGTGGGCGTGAAGGACAACCCGGCGCTGCAACAACGCTTTCCCTATGTGGATGTCTTTTCCCCCCCCTCCGACCCAGAGCCGTTGATGCGCTACCTGGCGGAGCGGGACGGGTGGGAACTGGAAACGCTGGAGACCAGCCAGCGCTTCGCCTGGCAGGATGGCGAGCTGGCACTGCCATCAGCAGAGCGCGGCAGGACCGTCAGCGCGTTCATCCCAGTGGTTTATGGCTGCTCGCACGCCTGCGCCTTTTGCATCATCCCATACCGGCGCGGCAGCGAACGCTCGCGCCCCCCAGCCGAGATCCTGGCAGAAACCCGGGCGCTGGCAGGGCAAGGCGTCAAAGAGATTACACTGTTGGGGCAGATCGTCGACCGCTACGGCAAGGATCAGCCGGACTACCCCAACCTGGCAGGTTTGTTGCGCCAATTGCACGCGGTCGAAGGACTTTCCCGCATTCGCTTCCTGACCTCGCACCCCAATTGGATGACGGATGAACTGCTGGACGCAGTGATCGACCTGCCAAAGGTGATGCCGCACATCGAGATCCCGGCGCAGGCAGGTGATGACGAAGTTCTCTCGAACATGCGGCGCGGTTACACCGACGGGCAATACCGCGCGCTGGTGGCGAATATCCGGGAGCGCATCCCAGGCGTTTCGATCGCCACGGATATCATCGTGGGTTTTCCGGGAGAGAGCGAAGAGCAATTCATGGGCACCTACCGGCAACTGGCAGACCTGAAGTTGGACGTGGTGCACCTGGCGCGCTATTCACCACGCCCGGGCACAGTCTCCACGCGAAGCATGGCGGACGACGTGCCTGAGATGGAAAAATGGCGGCGCTTCCGCATGATCGAAGAACTGCAAACCGGCATCTCGGCTGAGATCTACGCCCGTCATATCGGGGAAACGGTCGAGGTCTTATTCGAGGGTATCAGCCGCGGGCGCTGGCGCGGGCGCACCCCCACCAACAAGCTGGTATTCGTCGAGAATAAAAGCAACTTGCGCGGTCAAACCCGGATGGTGAAGATCACGTGGAGCGGACCGTATTCGATGCGGGGCGAGGTGGTTTGAATCGCCACACGAATACCTGTGCTCTGCCTGCGGGACAGCCGGACGCCGCAAAAGTTCCAAAGATCATCCGCCCTTTAGGTCCTGTGACCTTGCTCAATTGCCCCCCTACTCATTAGAATTAGAACGATGAAACCCTTTATCAAAATCTTCATTGCATTGGTAGTCATCGCCGTGATGGTGGGCGGCTACTACTACCTGCACCGCCCGGGCAACTACGGACGTGGGCTGAAAGTGGTGGATTACATCCGACATCCATCCGACCATGACGACTGGCGCATACCGGCGCTGCAAGCGTGCAGCGATGCGCCCTTCTTGTTCCCAACGGACGGTTATGTGGGCTTCTTGTGGGATGATTCTTTTCGCCCCGGTCACCAGCATCAGGGCATCGATATCTTCGCCGGCACACAGCCCGGCGAAACGCCGGTGTATGCTGTCTATGATGGCTATCTGACGCGCCTGTCGGATTGGCGCTCCAGCGTCATCATCCGCGTACCATCGGATCCACTCATGCCGGGACGCCAGATCTGGACCTATTACACACACATGGCGGATCAGAACGGAAATTCATACATCGCGGACGAATTTCCACCCGGCACCACCGAGCTGCCGGTGCAAGCAGGTACACTGTTGGGATACCAGGGGGATTATTCCGGCGATCCGAACAACCCGGTGGGCGTGCACCTGCATTTCTCGATCGTACTGGATGACGGTGAGGGGCATTTCCGTAATGAATTGGAAATCAGGAATACACTGGACCCCTCGCCGTATTTCAACATGAACCTGAACTCCCACAGCAATCAGGACGAGATCCCAGCCTGCCGCCAAGTTGACGTATAATTATTTCATTAAAGTGCCCTCATTTAGGGCGGGCATATCACAACAGTTCGGGGTACGGAATGATCAGTTACCGGGATATCGTCAGTGGATTGAACAAATTAGAGTTGGATCCAGCGCTTCCGGTCGTTGCGCATGCTTCTCTATCCGCATTCGGGGAGCTGCGCGGCGGCGCGGATACCTTGCTGGGCGCATTACTGCGCGCCACGCCGAGGCTGATGATGCCCACTTTTACCTACAAAACAATGCTCATTCCGGAGGATGGTCCGCCCAATAACGGCATCCTGTATGGCAGCGGTCGCGACCAGAACCGCATGGCGGAATTCTTCCACATGGACATGCCGGCTGACCGGCTGATGGGCATCATTCCCGAGACGCTGCGGAAGATGCCGGGAAGCACCCGCACCGCCCACCCAATCATGTCGTTCTGCGGGAAGAACACGGAAACCATACTGGCTGCGCAAACATTGGCTGAACCCCTGGCGCCGCTGCGCCGGCTGGTCAAAATGGGCGGTTGGGTGCTGCTGGCAGGAGTTGGGCACACCAGCAACACCACCATTCATTATGCAGAAAAATTGGCGGGCAGGCAGCAATTGACGCGCTGGGCATTGACGCCACACGGCGTGGTCGCCTGCCCGAACATGCCGGGCTGCTCGGAAGGCTTCGACCAGGCTGAATCTACACTCGATGCGATCACGCGGCGCAGTACGATCGGCAACGCCGTCATCCGCGCCTTGCCGGCGGCTAAAATGGTCGAGTTGCTGGTCGAGCTACTGAAGGATGACGCTGGCGCACTGCTGTGTCAAGGCAGCGATTGTGAACGCTGCGATGCCGTTCGCGAGAGTCTTTCACACAATCCACAGGAGGCATGATCTGACCCCCACCCCATCCAGTCACCTCACCCATCTGGAATGTCCGGAATGCGGTAAATCCTTCGATGCTGATACGCTACAGACGATATGTAAAGCGTGTAATTCTCCTCTCCTGGCACGCTACGACCTGGCACAGGTCGCCGCGCAAATCACACCAGCAGAAATCATGCAGCGCCAGGATGGTTTATGGCGCTGGGCGGAACTGTTGCCGGTCCGCCAATTACGTTACCGGTTGACCCTCGGCGAAGGCAACACCGCGCTGGTCGAAACCCCACGGATTGGTGAAAACATCGGGGTGCCGCGCTTGGCGGTCAAAGATGAATCGACCAACCCGACCGGTTCTTTCAAGGATCGCGGTTTATGCGCCGCTGTCAGTCGGGCGCTGGAGTTGGGCGTGGAAGAATTCGTGATACCAACTGCCGGGAACGCCGGCGGTTCGCTGGCGGCTTATGCAGCGCTGGCAGGCGCCAGGGCATACGTCTTCATGCCGGCGGACGCCCCCCTCACCAACCAACGCGAAGTAGCGCAGTACGGCGCAGACCTGGTGTTGGTGGATGGGTTGATCAACGAAGCGGGCAAGCAAGCGGCGGCGGTGTCGCAGGAGCACGGCTGGTTCGATATTTCGACCCTCAAAGAGCCCTACCGCCTGGAGGGCAAAAAGACGATGGTGTTCGAGATCGCCGCACAGCACAACTGGCAGTTGCCGGACGTGATCCTGTACCCCACCGGCGGAGGCACCGGGCTGGTGGGTATGTGGAAAGCCTTCCATGAAATGATCGCGCTCGGCTGGATCGAGAACAAATTGCCGCGCATGGTCAGCGTGCAAGCCAGCGGCTGCGCCCCGGTGGTGAAGGCGATACAGGAAAATGCCGAGCGGGCAGAAATCTGGCAGAACGCCCACACGCGGGCATCCGGCTTACGGGTGCCGCTGCCCTTCGCAGACCGGCTGGTGCTGCGCACCATCCGTGAGAGCGGCGGCACCGCGCTGGCAGTCAGCGACGAGGCGATGACGGATCATCAACAGCGGTTGGGCAGAAGCGAGGGTATCTTCGCTGCCCCTGAAGGCGCAGCCACATTGGCAGCCGCCGAGCAACTGGCGCGCAGCGGTTGGATCCTACCGGACGAACGGGTGGTGTGCTTCAACACCGGGAGTGGGTTAAAATATACCTGATGGGTGAGACCTACCAGACCCCGTTGGAACTGCTCTATAACGTCAGCCGCGAACTGGCTGCATCGATCGACCTGAACACCGTGCTGGGCAGGGTGCTATCCCTCTCGACCCAGTATGTCAATGCCGACCGCGGAACGATCGTGGTGCTGGACGACGCGCTTCAACCGGTCGATGCGGCGATCGTGGTGGAGCGGCAGTTGATCCCACACACGCTGGAGCAGATTCAGGCGACAATCGATTCCGGGCTGGCAGGCTGGGTGCTGCGAAACAAAAAGGCGGTGTTGATCAACGACACCAGCCTGGATGAACGCTGGCTGCGGCGCCCGGATGATGCCGCCTCGAAGACGGGGGCAAAATCCGCCATCTGCCTGCCGCTGCAAGCGCGCGAGCAACTGGTGGGCGTGATGACGATCGTCCACGGCAGCCCAGGAAAATTCACCAGCGAGCACCAGGCAGTCTTACAAGCCATCGCCGACCAGGCTGGCATTGCGGTCAACAACGCCCGTCTTTACAATGCGTTACAGGCAGCCCACCACCGGTACCAGGAGCTATTCGAAGACAGCATCGATCCGATCCTGCTGACAGGGTTGGACGGCATAATCCAGGAAGCCAACCGTCAAGCCTATCGCGCCAGCCAGTACGGGGAAAACTCCCTGACCGGTAAATCCATCCAACAAATCTTCTCGGTCGATAAACTTGGCGACCTGTTGCGTAAAGCCGTAGCGGGAGAAACCGTGAGCCTGGAAACGGCGTTGATCACCGCCGGGGAAGGATCGATCCCCTTCGAGGTCAACTTGCATGTGGTGGAATTCGAAGGCGTGCAGCTCCTGCAGTGGTTGGGCAGGGATATCTCGGAGCGCAAGGCGCTGGATAGCCTGCGCGACGATTTGATCGCCATGATCTACCATGACCTGCGGTCACCTTTGGGAAATATGATGTCCAGCCTGGATCTGCTGGAATCGATGATCCCAGCGGAGACCTATCCAACCCTGGAACCGGTCTTGCGCCTCGCTTCACGTTCCGCAGAACGGATGCAACGGCTGACCAACTCGCTGCTGGACATCCACCGGCTGGAAGCCGGGCAGCCGATCACCAACCGCAAGGACGTGAACGTTTGCGAGATTCTGAACGACAGCCTGGCAGCGGTTGAAATGGTGGTGGAGGCGAAGGAACAGCACATCAATGTGGTCAAACCACGCCAGTGCCCAATCGTGAATGTCGATGTGGATATGATCAAACGCGTGCTGATCAACCTGTTAGAGAATGCCATCAAGTTCACACCGGTGAACATGACGATGGAAATGGGCGCAAAACGCCAAGGGAATCATGTGATCATCTGGGTACAGGACGCCGGTCCCGGCATACCCGATGAAGCGCGGTCATATATATTCGAAAAGTATACCCGCCTGCAAACCGAAAAGGTTCCCAAAGGGCTTGGCTTGGGCTTGGCATTTTGCAAGCTGGCGGTGCAGGCTCACGGCGGTAAAGTGGATGTTCAATCTACACCCGGGCAAGGCTCGCGGTTTTCGTTCACATTGCCATTATCAGAAACCAATCATTCATAGGATCGGAGTTTAGATGCAGGAAATCTTGCCACAGATCTATATCGAGAGCGGTTATCCGGGGGTCACATTGGGTGCCATCAACTGGGTACACGGTTTGGTATTAATTGACGCCCCCTTCCGGCAGGAGGATGTGCGCTCGTGGCGTTCGGCGTTGTTGAACCTGGGCGGCGGTGTGGACCGCCTGTTGGTCAACCTGGACGCGCACCTTGATCGCACGCTGGGGGTGCGGCTGATGGATTGCAGCGTGGTGGGGCACGAACAAATCGCCCAGGTCTTCCGCAGCCGCCCACTGACCTTCAAGGCACAGCCTTCAGACAGCGGCGCCGTCTGGGAACTTTACGAAAACCTCGGCAGCGTGCGTTGGGCGCCGCCGGAGATCACATTCACGGACCAGTTGCACATCAACTGGGACCCGCTGCCACTGGTGCTCGAATATCATCCCGGTTGCTGTCCAGCTGCGATCTGGGCGGTTCTGCCGGAACACGGCGCCATTTTCGTCGGCGACGCCGTCACAACCGGGCAGCCGCCCTTCCTGGCAATGGCGGATATCACCGCCTGGCTGGGAACGCTCGACCAGTTGTTGACCAAATATGCCAATTTCATATTCATCAGCGGGCGCGGCGGTGTGGTGCGCAGCGACCAGGTACGCCAGCAGATCAAATGGTTGCAAAAAGTGGAGCAATCACTGGAAAAACTGGCGCAGAAAAACGCCCATCCGGAAGATACCGTTTCGCTGGTCCCGAAGCTGCTGGGAGATGTGTCATCCGATAAGCAAATGGCTGATCTGTTCGAACGGCGCCTGGCAAACGGGTTGGCGCAGTACTACCAGCGACATTACGGCAGCTCGCTGGCAAGTCCGTCAGGAAATTAGCCGGCAATTGTGGCTGAATCCCCCTTCATCCCTTTGATCGAAGTATGGCGCGGTGCAATCATCGAGTCGATCCACAGCGGCTGCGTGGCGGTGGTGGATGCCGATGGTCAATTGCTGGCAAGCGCAGGAGACCCGGAGCACGTGACCTTCCTGCGCTCCAGTTCCAAGCCGATGCAGGCAATCCCGCTGATCGAAGCCGGCGGCGCCGAACTGTTCGATTTGAACGACGCCGAGATCGCCATCATTTGTTCCTCGCATAACGGCAGCGCCGAGCACGTCAGGCTGATCACCGCGCTGCAGGCAAGGCTCGGTTTACGGGAGGATCAAATGCTGTGCGGCACGCACATGCCAGGCGACCCGCAGGAAGCCTTGCGGCTGACGCTGGCGGGCGAATCGCCCAACCAGCGCCACCACAACTGCTCCGGTAAGCACACCGGCATGCTGGCATACGCCAAGATGCGCGGTTTACCACTGGAAAACTATGTGAATCCACAACACCCCATCCAGCAAACGATCCTGCAGGTGATGGCTGACATGTGCGGCGTCCAAACCACCGGTGTAATCGTGGGTATCGACGGCTGTTCGGTGCCGGTGTTCGGTATGTCCATGCGCCAGGCGGCTTACGGGTACGCCCGCCTGGCAGATCCACGCGCCCTCTCGCCGCAACGATCGGCGGCTTGCCGAAAGATCACAAAAGCCATGATCGCCCAGCCGGAGATGGTCGCCGGGACGGCGCGATTCGACACCCGGTTGATGCAGGCGGCGAGCGGCAAACTGGTTTGCAAGAGCGGCGCCGAGGGGTACTTTGCCGTGGGCGTGTTGCCGGATGCGCTTGCGCCCGGCAGCCCCGGCATTGGGATCACAATGAAGATCGCGGATGGCGCCCTGGGAAGGCGCGGCGGCAAGCCATCCCACGCCCCACCGGATGACGGCGACCTTGACCACCGCGGGCTGCCGCTTGCCGCGCTGGCTGTGCTGCGGCAAATGGGTATTCTCAGCGCCGCAGAGTTGAACTCCCTGGCAGCGTTCGACCAGCGCCGATTGCACAATTGGCGTCACCTAGTAGTTGGCGAGGTGCGCGCCAATTTCACATTGCAAAAATATCATCCATGAACCACCATGACCTACCCACCCTGCGCGAGAAAGCCCGGCAGGTGCACCAACGTCTGCTGGATTTTTATGGAATCCCGCAGTGGCGCCAGCCGCTGCCGGCGCTGGATGAACTGGTCTCGACGATCCTCTCACAGAACACCAACGATACCAATCGCGACGTGGCGTTCAACCGTCTGCGGGAACGATTCCCGACCTGGGAGATAGTGCGCGATGCGCCGGTGAATGACGTGATCGAAGCCATCCGCCCGGCGGGTCTGGCGAACCAAAAAGGACCGCGCATTCAGCAAGTGCTGACTCAAATCACACAGGAACGAGGTACGTTGGACCTCGCCTTTCTGGCGGAGATGAAGGCGGATGACGCCAGCGCCTGGCTGCTGCGCTTCCGGGGGGTTGGACCCAAGACGGCTGCCATCGTGTTGCAGTTCTCGCTCGGCATACCGGCGTTTCCGGTGGATACGCATATCTATCGGGTCAGCGGTCGGCTGGGGTTACGCCCGGAGAAGATGACCGCCGACCAGGCGCACTCACACCTGGCAAGTCTGTTCGAACCGGCGGATTACGGACCGGATCACCTCAATATCATCCGTTTGGGTCGGGAGATCTGCCTGGCGCGCAAACCGAATTGCCCGGGTTGTCCATTGAAAGAACTTTGTGATTATTGGCGGGAGAGAGCACAGGACGACCGGCGGATGCAGTGATCGTTTTGTAAAAAATCTACGAAAAAGAGAATCTTAGGGGTTGTATCAAAAGAAGACCGTCACTCTTCGCTTCGCTCAGAGTGACGGTTTTGATTTATTAGACAACCCTAACGATATGATGCTGATCGAATATGATCTATCGATCAGCGCCTCTCATGAGCGCATCGACTTTATCGTTTCGCTCCCAGGTGAACTCGATGTCATCCCGCCCAAAATGACCATAGTTCGAGGTCTTGCGGTAAATGGGCTTTCTCAAATCGAGGTCGCGGATGATGGCGCCGGGGCGCAGGTCGAAGTTCTCGCTCACCAAACGGGCAATCTCCTCATCGGCGATCTTGCCGGTGCCAAAGGTCTCGACGTTGATCGAGAGCGGACGGGCAACCCCAATGGCGTACGCCACTTGCAGTTCACAGCGATCAGCCAACCCGGCAGCGACGATATTCTTGGCAACCCAGCGGGTGGCATAGGCAGCCGAACGGTCAACCTTCGTCGGGTCCTTCCCGGAGAAGGCACCTCCGCCGTGGCGACCCATGCCGCCATAGGTATCCACGATGATCTTCCGCCCGGTGACGCCGGCATCCCCCATCGGACCACCGATGACGAAGCGCCCGGTGGGGTTGATGAAGACCTTCAATCTATCATCCACCATATCTTTGGGCAGCACCGCATCGATGACATGCTGCTTGACCGCTTTATGGAGATCATCTTCAGAGATATCAGGGCTATGTTGGGTGCTGACCAGAACCGTATCGATCCGTTTGGGTTTGCCATAGCTATATTCAATCGTCACCTGGCTCTTGCCATCCGGGCGCAGCCAGGGCAGCGTGCCATTCTTGCGCACCTCCGCCAGGCGGCGGGTGAGTTTGTGCGCCAGGTAGATCGGCATTGGCATCAGTGTTGGTGTTTCGTTACAGGCAAAACCGAACATCATACCCTGGTCACCAGCGCCCACTTTCTCGATATCATTCTCAGCCATCTCGCCAGATTTTTCCTCCAGCGCATGGTTGACACCCAGCGCGATATCGGGGGATTGAGCCGCGATAGCGGACATGACCGCGCAGGTGTTGCCATCGAAGCCCTTATCGGTGTGGTCGTACCCGATCTCGCGGATGATATCCCGCACCAGCAAATCGAAATTCACGAAAGCATTGGTTGTGATCTCGCCAAGCAGCATGACCATACCGGTCTTTGTGGCAGTCTCACACGCCACACGGGAATACGGATCCTGCTCGAAGCAGGCATCCAACACGGCATCGCTGATCTGATCACAGAGCTTATCCGGATGCCCTTCGGTTACGGACTCGGATGTAAATAGATAGTGCGCCGCATTCATGAAACTTGTATTCATAACCTTTCTCCTTGTAAAACAAAATTGCCCCGCCGGATGTTTAGGGGGCAATTCACGAGGAATGGCTGCCCTCCTATCTTCCAGAATCCTTCTGACGGAATTAGCACCTTGGGGGGTTGGCGTTTTACTGCACGTACATCCCAGGTTGCCGAGGTTTCATAGGGCCGTTCCCTCCACCTCTCTGGATAGAAGCGC
>JABLXM010000088.1 GCA_013177815.1 Anaerolineae bacterium
ACGAGAATCTTACATCATGGGTTTGTTAGTACTTTTGACTCATTTTTGTATTGTGATAATCTAAATTTTTCACTTTTTCCGACTTTGCAATTGCCCTGCGCTGTTAGCCCATTCGCTTGACATCCACCAGACAAGCGGTTAAAATCCCCAGGCAATCAGGGAATGCCGAGGTAGCTCAGTTGGTAGAGCACGCGACTGAAAATTGCGGTGTCGTCAGTTCGATTCTGACCCTCGGCACCTGGGAAGACATCCGCGAGGGTGTCTTTTTTTTCAATGATCGATAAAATCATCGCTTGGTTTGGCTCCCTCTCCCGTAATAAACGGTATATCCCCGTCGCGTTGATCGTAGCGGGCATACTGCTGCTCTTGCTTGGCGCCAGGCGCACAGTCACTCTGGTCATTGACGGGCAGGTGCAACCGTTCTCGAGCCGCGCTCCAACCGTTGGCTTGACGCTCCGCCAGGCTGGCGTCGCCGTTGGCAATCTCGACCGCGTTTCTCCCCCCACCCACACCCTGCTTGGCTGGCGCGCGTCCATCGTCATCGAACGCGCCCGCCCGGTATTCTTATGGTCATCCAGCCCCGGCTTTCCAAAATTCATTATCACCCCCGAACGTATCCCTGCCAATATCCTGGCAGACGCCGGGATTCAAATATACCCAGGCGATCGTATCTACTGGAACGGTACGCGCGTCGATCCTGGTTTGAAACTGACGCCCACCCCCAACCTGGTGCTGGATTATCACCCCGGCATACCCATTACCATTCACGACCGCGATCATACCACCCAAAGGCATTCCGCCGCTGCCACCATCGGCGATGCGCTTTGGGAAGCCGGCATTGTGCTCGAAGCGGGCGAACAGGCTTCCGTGCCCCTGGATACGCCCCTGCGCGAACCGGTCGAGGTGACCATCGCACGCGCCAACCCCATCACCATCACGGTCGACAACAAGACCATCCAAACCATCACATCCGCGCACACAGTGGGAGAAGCCCTCGCCAGCGCTGGGGTATCACTGCAAGACCTGGACTACAGCCAGCCGGCGGAAGATCAACCTATCCCTGAAGACCGCGCGATCGAGGTCGTGCGTGTTCAGGAAGAGGTCGTCCTCGAACAGTCCACCATCCCGTACACGTCCGACTATATCGAGGACTCGGAGACAGAACTGGATCAACAGTCCATCGTCAGCCCCGGCGAATACGGTCTGCAAGTCAGCCGGCTGCGCGTGCGCTACGAAAATGGGCAGGAAGTGAGCAGAGAAGAAGAAGCCAATTGGGTCGCCAAGCAGCCTGTGCCACAGCAGGTCGGGTATGGCACCAAGGTCGTCATCCGCACGCTCGATACCCCCAACGGACCGGTCGAGTATTGGCGCGCCATCCAGGTGTATGCCACCGCTTACTCGCCTTGCGGCTTGGGTGATGTTCCCAAATGCTATTATGGCACCGCCTACGGTCTGCCTGTCAAACGCGGGGTGGTGGGCGTCATCCGTTCATGGTACAACCTTATGGCGGGTCAGGGCGTTTACGTTCCCGGGTACGGACCGGGCATCATCGCCGATATTGGCGGCGGCATCCCCGGCAAGGATTGGATCGACCTCGGTTTCACCGATGAGGAATTGGAGGAATGGCACCACTATGTGACCATGTACTTCCTCACCCCCGTCCCGGCTGTCATTCCGTATATCCTGCCATGACCATCGATCCCAACCATATCCCAGTGCTGCTGCGCCAGGCTGGCATTCGCCCCAAGAAAAGCCTGGGGCAGAACTTCTTGATCGACCCGCACAGCCTGCAGAAAGTCACCCTTGCCGCCGGCATCGCGGCGGGCGAAAATATCCTGGAGATCGGCGCGGGTTTGGGCAACCTGACCGTCCATCTCTGCCGTGAGGCAGGTCATGTCATCGCCGTCGAAATCGACCAGCGCCTGATCCCATTGTTGCGTGAGCAGCTTTCCGGCGTCGAAAACGTGACCATCATTCACGGGGATATCCTTGAGATCGACCCCGCCAGCCTGAACCTCGCCCCCGGTTATGTGGTGGTCGCCAACATCCCCTATTACATTACCTCCGCAATTCTTCGCCACCTGTTGGAAGCAGCCGTCAAACCGGCGCGCATGGTGTTGACCGTACAGAAAGAAGTGGCGCAGCGTGTAACAGCGGCGCCCGGCGAACTCTCCCTGCTGGCGTTGAGCGTCCAGGTCTACGGCAAGCCGAGAATCGTCGCCCACATTCCCGCTGCCTGCTTCTACCCGGCGCCCGATGTCGATTCGGTCATGTTGCAGGTCGATCTGTATCCCCAGCCGCTCATCGCAGCCCAACACCTGGACGATTTCTTCCATGTCATCCGGGCTGCCTTCAGCCAGAAGCGCAAGACGCTCCGGAATGCGCTTTCAAGTGGATTGGCGCTTCCAACAAATGAAACCGCCGCCTGGTTGCAGGCAGCGGATATCGATCCCATGCGTCGGGCTGAGACCGTCAGCCTGCCCGAATGGTCGCGCCTCATTATGTCCTATTCCAGCATGATGCCCCGGCGCAAGTCATGATACATCGGCAATAATTGCCACACCCGTATGGCTGCCTCGATTTGAATGTGCAGCGACATTTTCGATTGACCCCAGCGCCGGTCGGCGAAATATATCGGCAGCTCGTGGAATTTGAACCCCAACAGCGAAGCGACGTATGCCATCTCCACTTGGAAAACATAGCCATTGGATTTGATCCGGTCCAGCGGCATACGCATCAGTGTTTCCCGCTTCCAAAAACGATACCCACCGGTGACATCCCGCAACTTCATGCCCAGGATGGTGCGGGCGTAAAAATTCCCAAAACCGGAAAGCGCCTTGCGCCAGAAGGGCCAGCTATCGTCCAGCCGCCCCCCCGTTACATAACGCGAACCGAGCACCATGTCATAATCCGACAGCGTTTGTACCAGGTCGGCGATCTTTTCAATCGGATGTGAAAAATCCGCGTCCATTTGACCGATCACGTCCGCCCCATCCGCCATCGCAGCCTTGAAACCCTGAATATAAGCCGTGCCTAATCCCAATTTGCCGGCGCGGTGGATCACCGTTACCCTACCGTCGTATTTCGCGCCCAATTCTTCCGCCAGTTTACCGGTTCCATCCGGGCTATTGTCATCAACAACCAGGATATTCGTCCCCGGCAGATCCAACGCAAATATTGCCTCTGTGATCTTGGGGAGATTTTCTAACTCGTTATAGGTCGGCATGACAATTGTGACTTTCACAACAACCTCTCACAGGTTAGATTGGAGCAAAGCCGCCAATAACCCGGCTTTATCCCATTCCTGTCTATCGCTTGATTGTACCGCACTCACTGCCACTTGCAGGCGTTCTTTGCTTTGTTCTGATACATAAAAATAGTCGAAACAATGGTTTAAGTTTTTCGTGATGATACGTGAGATCGGCTCGATATCCCCCGGTGGAACCACAATGATGAACAAACCTTCGGTTGGCTGTTGCAGCATCTCGTACCCGAAATCCTGGCAAGACGATATGACACCCTGGATGATATCCTGGATGGCAGCCAGCAGATCCGCTTGCGCCAGCGGACCCAACATATTGTTGAACAATGGCAGGTTCAATATCGCGACCTTCAGCACTGCCCAAGACTCCCGGCTCATCAGTGAACTAAGTTGTTCCTCCAACCGTTCGACGGCGATATTATGGCTGAATGAAGCAGCCGGCTGGATATCGGTTGGAGCTGCCAATTTGGCGTCGATCCTCCTGCCCAGTTCAAGCAGGTCAAAGGGCTTGATGATCTGGTCATCAGGCTGTAATCCGGCTACTTCCAATGCCTGCAATGGTTGTTTTTTGTCTGTGATCACAATGACCGGGAGTCTTCGTTTTGATTGAAACTGGCGTATCTTTTCCGCCAGCGCCAACCCTGGAATATCCGGCAGCTCCCCGCTCAAGATAACGACATCCGGTAAACGGTCGGTATACGTACGCCAACCTTGTTCACCGGAGCAGGTCACCACGACATCGAAATCCTTCAGTTGGAAGAATTCTGCCAGCATGGCTGCGATGTTCTCATCATCTTCTATGATGAGCAGGCAGGTGCCGTTTGCCACCATACACCTTAACTAACCGGCTCTTTCTCGATCACAAAATCACAGGTCTCATTGCCAACCGCCCGGCAGGTCGTTTGCGTGACTTTGAACTCGCCCCCGCCGGAGACCCACGTCAATCCCGCTTGCAGCAATCCGGTCGCGATGAAGCATGCCGGTTTATCGGTTTTGCGCCCCCAGCACACCGGGCAGACATGGATGGTATAAACGAAATGATCGTTGTATTCCGCCACCGTGCTCTTTTGGTCGCTGGTTTGGGTGAAGATCTTCGCCATTGCCGGGATGCCTATCCGCAATTTCACCTGTAGCGGCAACACCTTGAACGCCAGGTCGCCGGCACCCGCCAGGGCGCCAAAATTTCGTAAACCTTCGTTGAAGGTCGCCCGCCCTGCGCGCAATGCCAATCCACGTCCGCCGCGCGGACCGTACATCTCTTCCAGCGCACCATTGATGGCTGAAAAATCGGCAAAATCGAACGCCCGGTCCAGGTTATCGGGTGGGAGTTGTTCAATCAGGTGTGGCAGGTTCGCCATATGTAGGATGGCGTTCAAGCCATTCTTCCCCATCACTTCTTCATAAGCCGTCAGGGCGATACGGGCAATCTTGTTGGGATAGTAATAACCGCTCTTGGGTATCGGATCCATATATCCTCTAGATCAACTTGGTCAGATCTTCAGCCGCCCTGCGCATGTCCAGGAAGATCAATCCCAATTTCGCCTGTTCACGCGCCAGGGCTGTCAGGACGGCATCCTCCCCCACCGACATCAGGACGACATATCCCTTGAGCCCCTTGATATAGACCTGTTCCAATCCACCCCGCCCCAATTCACCGGCGATCCGTTCGCCCAATGAGAGCATGGCTGCTGACATGGCTGAGACCCGGTCCTCTTCGACACCTTGCGGCATGGCTGAAGCGATCGTCAAACCGTCCACGCTGACCACCGCCGAAGCTTCAATATCAGGTGAAGATGCCTGCAACTCGCGCAGGCGATCGACCATCATCTGGGTTCGTGATCTTGTCAAAGCCGTACTCCTTTCGTGATTAATTGACCATAAAGATTACCAGTGGTAAATGTAGCATAGCGGTCATTGTGTGTCAAGCAAGCAATTTGGATGTTGATGAGCGTGCATATTCACAGTTTTGTCAGGTGTGCCCGGTCGTTCACTACAGGTGATCGATAAGATTCATCGTTGCGATCACCGAATGACACCCACCCTGATAAAGTTGCCGGGCGACGCGTTCACACGCCCTGATTTGATATAATCAATCCACGCTCAATGAAGGACGCCAATCATCTGTGAAAAAACCAAGGTTGCAGACCGAATTCAAGAAGAGTGCGCCAGGTTCGTCCACAAGTGCGCCGCACCTGACCGTCGTCATCCCGGCTTATAACGAAGCGGATGCCCTGGCGGAATTTCTACCGCGCGTTGCCGCAGCCTGTGGCGAGCATAACTGGCGGCTGGTGGTCGTGGATGACGGTTCAACCGACAGGTCCATGGCAGTGTTGATGCAAATCCATGCGCAGCATAGACAACTTGAAGTCATTTCCCACAAGGTCAATCGCGGTTACGGCGCCGCGCTCAAAAGCGGGCTGGCGCACGTCACCACGTCCTACGCTATCACGATCGATGCGGACGGTCAACACCGGATCGAGGATATCCAGCGACTGCTGACAGCCTTGCAGCGCACCAATGCCGATCTGGTCATCGGCAGCCGCTCACAGGAGGCTACCAAAGATGGCTATCGCCGTTTGGGCAAAGCCATCATCCGGGGCCTCGCCCGCCTGTTGATCACCCTGAACATTCAGGACCTGAACTCCGGAATGAAATTGTATCGAACAGAGCTGGTAAAACGCTACCTGCACCTATGCCCGAATTCCATGGCTTTCAGCGATGTCATCACGCTGTTGTTCGTGCACCAGCGTCACAGGGTGGTGGAAGAACCCATCTCGATCAATCCGCGTCAAACCGGCAGCAGCACCATCAGCACCCTTACCGCCGTCGATACCGTCCTAGAAATCATGCACATCGTCATGCTGCTCGATCCGCAGCGCATCTTCCTGCCTGCAGCGATGGTCTGCTTCGCCTTCGGTCTGGTGTGGGGTCTGCCGATCGTGTTGATGGGACGCGGCGTGAGCGTCGGCGCAATGCTCGCCATCGTCACCGGGCTGGTATTGCTTGCCTTGGGTCTGCTAGCCGAACAACTCGCGCTGATCCGCCGCCAAACCTCCCTGACCGCGCTGGATTATCAGGTCACTTTAGCGCCCGGCAGCGAGGAGAGCAATTCCGCCAACCCATCCGAAATTTCCGCAATCACAGCGGATACTTGCGGCGATATAGACTGATCCAAGCGGGCATCCCCCACCTGGATCGCCAACATCAGGCACCGACAGTGCAATTCCGTTGTCAGGTAATCAAACAACATCGCCGGTGATAACGTGTGCGTGGAAGGCGCCACCGCCGCCAGTGACTCGGTCGGCACCAACTGCACCATCCCGGGCGCCTCGCCCAGTTCTGCTGCGTCGATATAAATCACCGCATCAGGTTCGAAGCGCCTCAACTGTCCACTGAAATTCTCCGGAGCGGGTCCACAGTCGATCACCAACACCTGCGCAGAATTGGCAGCTTTCTTGGATAAGCGTCGCACGACCTGGATGCCGGCGGCGTCATCGCCCCGCACCTCATTCCCAACCCCCAGGATGGCAATGCGCAGCCCTGAATTATTCTTCGCAGGGGTGCGCTTCAGTTCCTGGTTCAGCCTGGTTTTCCAGCAGGAACTGTACGTCTTCGTCTCTTCCATAATAAATGGTCAACGGTTCTTCCTGCAATGAAGCCAGTTCCCACTCCTCACTGGAAAGGTCGAGGCAATTGAAGCGGCAGGATTGTACGCACTGATCGCAAAAGGTGCAGCGATTCATGTGGTAGATCATCACAAAGCGCTTGTTCTCTTTGTCGATCGTCACCAGTTCGATCGCTTGCGAGGGACAATCCCGAATGCACATCTGACAGCCGGAACATTTTTCCGGATCATAATGCAGTTTGCCGCGCAGGCGTTCCGGCGTCGGCTTGCGATCATACGGATAGCGTTCGGTCGCAGGTCGTTTGAACAACGATTTGACCAACTCACCAAAAAAAGTTCCGATCGTCATAACAATACCTTGCCTATCGTGATCGCCAGTAATTGTAACAGCGCCAGCAGCGCACCGATGCGCCACCACAGACCGACCGTCTGGTCGATGCGCAGCCTGGCAAACAATGATTGTAATCCCGCCATCACCAGCAGCACGCAGAGCGTTTTCAACAGGAATTCCAGCGGGTTTGCCAGCCCGCCCAAATAGAGCGCCGAAATGAGCGTCAGCCCGATCACCAGTTCCACATCCTTGCCCAGCCGGAAGAGCGCCAGCCCGCGCCCGGAATATTCGGTCAGCGCACCGGATACGATCTCCGTCTCTGCCTCAGGGGCATCGAAAGGCGGCAACTCCAATTTGCCCATCAAGCCAACCAACGCCACCAAAAAGCCGATCGGTTGGGTTACAATCATCCACAGGTTATTGATCGCGTAATCGTTGATCTGCCCAATTTGCCATGAATCCGCCGACAGGGCTGGTCCCAACAAAGCCAGCAGGAACGGCGCCTCGTATGAGAACAACTGCGTCAGCGTGCGCGTGGCGCCAATGATCGAAAAGCGATTCACCGTGTTTGCGCCGGAAAGTCCCAGGCACAACGTCATCAGACTCAACAGGTACAGGGTGACGATCAGGTCTCCACGAAAACTGAAAGCCGGCGGCAATCCCGCGATAGGGACGTACAGCGCTGCCGTCAGCGCCCCAGCCAGCCCCACGATCGGCAGCCCAATGAACAACGTTTTCTCTACCCCGGTTGGGATGATCTCCTCTTTCGCCAGCAATTTCACCACGTCTGCCAATGGTTGGAACCAGCGCGGTCCCACCCGGTTCTGGTAGCGCGCGACCAATTTGCGGTCGATGAATTCATACAACAGCCCCGTCGCCAGCAGGAAAAACCCGCCGGGGAAAACGAGCAAAGTTAGCCAGGCTTGCGCTGCACTCATACCGACCAGCCGCCTTTCCCGGCTTTGATCTGATCCCAGGTCATCACACCCGGCTCGCCTGCGCGACGCACCCGGATCATACGGTCATTGCAGGAAAAACACGGATCGATCCCCGCCAACAACATCGGCATATCCGCCAGCTTCAACCCCACCGCGGTCGAAGTGATCGTGCCCCAATTGCACAAGCTGGGCGTGCGTATCTTGACGCGCTCGGGCATATCCGTACCATTCGAACGGATAAAATACATCAACTCGCCGCGCGGCGCTTCCACACGGCTGATGACCTCGCCCGCCGGGATGCGCCGCGGCATGCGGGTGGCAAGCTCCCCTTCCGGCAGGTTGTCCAGCAACAACCTCACCAACCGATATGCTTCGAACAGTTCCTTGATGCGAACAATGAAGCGCGCCGTCAGGTCGCCGCCATCGTCCAGCACAATCTGAACCGGCGTCTGGGGGTAGAAACTATAAGGCGCATCGACCCTCACGTCGCGTGTTACGCCGGAAGCGCGGGCGGTCGGTCCAACCGCCCCCTGCAACTCCGCCTGCTCGCGTGACATATAACCAACACCGCGGGTCCTGCCCAGAAAGGTGTTGTCTGTTGTTACTACTTTTTGATAAAACTGTGTTCGCTCTTCGAGATAATCCACCCCGCGCCGGATCTGATCCGTCTGCACCGGGTTGATATCGAACTTGACACCACCCAAAACATTGGCAGAATAATGCACCCGATTGCCGCTCAGCAATTCCAACAAGTCCATCACCGTCTCGCGGTCACGCCAGGAGTACATGAACAGCGTATCAAAACCACCCTCGTGGGCAGCCACGCCCAGCCATAACAGATGACTGTGGATGCGCTCCAGTTCGGCGATAATGACGCGGATGGCTTGCGCCCGTGGAGGCGCTGTGACCCCCGCTAGTTTCTCCACCCCCAACGTGAACGCCGTCCCGTGTACATGCGAGCAAATCCCACACACCCGTTCCATCAGGTACAGATCTCGCGTATAGGTGCGTTGTTCAGCCATCTTCTCGATACCGCGATGGACGAACCCAAGGCGCACCTTGGCATCCATTACGATTTCACCATCCACGGTGAACTCGAAGTGCCCCGGTTCCTTCAGAGCAGGGTGTTGCGGTCCAATCGGGACTACGAATTTGCCCTCGTCAACTTTCTTTATTTCCATCGTGCATGCCTCCGCTATCGCTGATCCGCATCCGCAATCCCACTGAACGACTTGCGCAACGGGTAAACACCCTTTGGCCAATCATCCGCCAACACCAGTCTGTCTTTCACCGGGGTGCCCTCGACCTCGATACCGAACATCTCCATCAATTCCCGTTCATACAGCGTTGCCGCCGGGATCAACCCGCAAATGGACGGTACCACTGCGGCATCATATGCCAGTGGTACTCGCAACACCAACACCGCGGCGCCACTGAAAAAGATGTACAGGCACTCGAAATGCCCCGCAGTCTGGTCATTCGCCTCGTCTTCCGCGCCGGCGGGGGATGCGATATCCAATCCGGTGATGCTGCCGAGGTATCCCCAGCGCGCTTCGATCAACCGTGCGACCGTATCCACCAGTTTTTCAGCCGGGATGACAACGTCCAGCCTGCCTTCCGCAGGGTAAGTGAACGAATTCAGGTAGGATTGCAGCAATCTTTCAGCTATCTTGAGGGGCATCTCTTGATCCATCTGCCTTACCTCACTTCTTCTTCAGGCTTTCCAGCAGCGCGATCACGCCGTGGATGATCGCTTCAGGTCTGGGCGGGCAGCCAGGCACGTATGCGTTGACCGGGATGACCTCATCGATGCCGCCAACCACATTGTACGAGCCATCGAACACGCCTCCGGAAAGCCCGCACGAGCCGACCGCCACCACGAACTTCGGTTCGGGCATCTGTGCATAGGTGCGGATCAAGCGGTCATACGCCTGACGCGTCACCGGACCGGTGCAGATCAGCACATCTGCGTGCCGTGGACTGCCCTGCAATTTGACCCCAAACCTTTCCAGGTCATAACGGGGCGTCAAAGTCGCCAGAATCTCGATATCGCAGCCGTTGCACGAGCCGCTGTTGAAATGGATCAACCAGGGCGAGGTAATGCGCGCCCACGTC
>JABLXM010000089.1 GCA_013177815.1 Anaerolineae bacterium
CATCTATCAGCGCTCCTTCTCATCGCGCCAGCGTTGCCGTCAGGCTTTGTGCCGCCGGGTTTATCAGATCGTTCGCCAGCGAAGGGAACAACCCGATCGCCACGATCAACACCGCCAGGCAAACCAACGGGATCGTCATACTCGCCGGCAGCCGCGCACCTTGCGCCACCGCTGGCGCCATCTCACGCCGGTACAGCCGGTTGACCAAGGGCGCATAGTAACCCAGCGAGAGCACGCTGTTCAGCGCGATGAATACTGCCAGCAGTATCATCCAAGTATTTTCGCTCTGGAAGCCAGCCGCCATGATCTGCCATTTAGACATGAATCCCGCCATGGGCGGCAGCCCACCCAACCCAAGCACCGCCACACTGAATACCAGGGCGGTAATCGGGTACCGGCGCGCGGCGCCATTGAGATCATCCAACACCAGCGAGTCATGCCTCCCCATAGAGAGGTGGATTCCGTACAACAACCCGCCTGCCGCCAGGAACGCAGCGCTCTTCATGAGAGCATGGGTCAACAGGTGAAAATAACCACCGGCAGCCCCGTTCAGGTTTCCAAACGAAAACGCCATCCCGAAGCCCGCCAGCATGTAACCAACCTGCGCGATGCTGGAAAATGCCAGCAGCCGTTTGACCTGTTGTTGCCGAAGCGCCAACAGATTGCCAAAAAGCATATTGGCAGCGCCAAACGCCATCAGCAACACGCCCCACATGTTGCTGACATCCGCGATCGCCGCCAACACCCGCAACATGGCGATCAACCCCGCCTCGATCACGATACCCGAAAGCAGCGCGCTGATCCCACTGGGCGCCTGAGAATGGGCGTCTGGCAACCAGGTGTGCATCGGCACCAGCGCCGCCTTGACGCCGAATCCGACCACGAACAACCCGCCCGCTACCAACAACAACGGGTTTGCACCTTGTACGATGAAGCGGATGCTATCCATGTTGAGTGAACCGGTGATGGTAAAGACCAGCGCGATCCCCAACACCACCAACACCGAACCTGCCGCGCTCTGCACCAGGTACTTGAAGCCTGCTTCCAATGCCCCTGGCTGGTCGCGGTAGAATGCCACCAGCATCGCAGATGCGATAGCCATCAACTCGAACCACGCCCACAGGTTGAACAGGTCGCCGGCGTTTGCCAGACCTATCAGCGCCACCAACATGATCAGCGTGGCAGCATGATACTTCTCCTCGCCGCGCTCCCCTCGCATATACGATATCGAAAATAACCCGACGATCAATCCCAAAACGAGTGTCAGCGCAGAAACCAGCATGCCTACGCCATCCATTCGTAACATGACGCTGCCAATGCGCGCTTCCACCAGGTTACCCTGTTGCACCTCAGGATACAGCCAAATCAAAGGCACCAGATCGAGCGCCAGAATCGCCAGCGCCAGCCAGGCGCCAGCGCTCGAAGCGGGTTTGCCCTTAGGGGTCAGATGGATGATCCGTCCGACCAGGTAGACGACCATCGACCCAGCCAATGGGATTGCGATCAAAACGGTCAATAAATTGCTCGGGGTCATGTTCATCCGCCCACCGCCAACAGGACCAACACCACCACCAAACCGAACGTAATACCCGCCACGTTCCAGTTCAGATAGCCGGTCTGGGTCAGGCGCAGTGTTTCGGCGCTGCGATTTACCTGCGCGACCACCTGATGGTTGATAGTTTCGAATCCAAATGAGTTGTCAGCCAAATGCATGACCCAGCGCAAGCCGCGCGCCAGACCGCCAAAACGCCCGCGCCACCCCCAGGCTGCTATTCCGATCGCAACTGCCGCCAACGCGATCAACGTGGCTGGGGCGCTCACCACTTCCATCAGCCAATGGAATGTGGTTTCAGCGTGGATGCCATGATCGGGTAATGTTCGTTCCAGCATCCGGCTGAACGGACCTGCCATCAGGGTAGTCAACAATGTACCGGCAGCCAAGGGGATCAGCGCCCAACGCATGTAGGACGGCGCATCATGCAGGTGCCGTTCCTGGTGAGGTTCGCCATAGAACACCATCCATACACAACGGCAGGTATATAGCGCCGTCAACCCGGCGGTAAAAACCATCAGCGCGTACAGCCACAGCGCTCCACTGTGCAGCCCAGCCTCCAACACCAGTTCCTTACTCCAGAAGCCGTTCATGATCGGGATGCCCGCCAGGGAGAGGGCGCCCAGCACGAATACCGTCCGCACCAACGGCATCTGCTTGCCAAAACCACCCATCTGCCGCATATCGCGCGTTCCGGCAACATGGATGACAGCGCCGGCAGCCAGGAAGAGCAGCGCCTTGAAAACGGCATGGCTCATCAGGTGAAATTGCGATGCGAATACCCCGCCCGCGCCAACCGCGTAGAACATGTAGCCCAACTGGCTGACCGTCGAATACGCCAACACCCGCTTGAGGTCATTGGCAGCCAACGCCATCAACGCCGCCAGCACCGCGGAAATCGCCCCAACCAGCATCACCGCCAAGCGCCAACCCGGCACTGCTGCGAACGCCGGGTAGAAACGCGCCAACAGGTACACACCTGCGTTAACCATCGTCGCCGCATGGATCAGCGCGCTGATCGGGCTGGGCGCTTCCATCGCATCCGGCAGCCAGGTCTGGAATGGAAATTGCGCCGATTTGGCAGCCGCCGCGATCAGGAAGACATACGCCATCAGGCTCAATAATTGAGGAGAGAGCACGCCCGGTGTATGAATAAAGGTCTGGATATCGTAACTTCCCGTCTGGCTGTAGAGCAGCAGCGCGCCAACCAGCAGTCCGATCCCACCCAGTTGTGTCATCACCAAAGCCTTCATACCGCCGGCTACCGCTTTGGGGTCGTCATTATTGAACGAAATCAAAGCGTATGAGCACAACGCTGTGATCTCCCAGAAGAAGAAGACCAGCAGCAGGTTGCTCGCCAACACCAACCCCGCCATGCCGCCGATGAAAAACAGGATGAAGGCATAATAGCGCGCCAGTTGCGCCTGCCCTGCCATGTAATCCTGCGAGAAGATCACCGCCAGCGCCCCGATGATAGTGGCAACCGCCGCCAAGAACTTCCCCAAACCATCTGCATGAAAAGTGAAATCACCGAACACGCCACCGATGGGGATAACGAAGTCGATCGCTGTAGGTTCGAAGATCATCAGGATCGCCGGGATCGCTGAAGCCAGCGAGAATATCATCGCCATCCAGCCCAGTCGCCGCGGATGGCTGTCACCGGTCAACCAAAGAACGACAGCCCCAAACCAGGGTATTGCAATGATGAGCGGGACCAATTCAAGCATGTTTTATTTCCGTAACGTGCTGATTTCTGTAGTATCCAGGCTGCCAAAGTGGCGGCGGATCTGCACAGCCAACGCCAGCCCCAAGACTGCCACGATCGTGTCTGCAACAAGCACAGTCAACGCCATCGACTGCGCCACCGCCAGTTGGCTGTTCAATTTACCCGCCAGGACCATTGCCACCAGCACGCCTTTGACCGCAATCTGCAACGCCACCACCGCTTTGATCAGATTGCGAGACATCATCAAACCATAAAATCCGATCCCTACCAGCCCGAACACTGCGCAAACACTCGCCACCGCGACAGAGACCGTCATGAGTGCTTCTCCTGATCATATGTCGTTTCACCCAACAGGTTCAACACGCCCAGCACACCTGCAAAGATGAACACCGATTGCAGGATGACATCCAGCGTCCGCTTTTCCCACAACGTATCATCCAATGGTTCTGAGACCAGCGGGAGTATCGTGTCATAGTTGGGCAACAGAATGGTGGCTGCCGTGACGACCGCCATCAGCACCAGCACCCATGCCATTGGCTTTGGCAAAATTGGCGGGTGTTGGGCGGGGTCATCGCCGGCAATGTTGATCGCGAAAACGAACAGAATCGTCACCAATCCAGCCCCCACAGAAAGTTCGATCACAGCGATCTCAGGTGCACCCAGTTGGTACAGGAACAACGCCACCAATGCGCTGCAACCAGCCAGGTAAATGGCGCTGGTAAGCAGTCGTTGCGCGCGAATCGCCATAACAGCACAGAAGATCATCGCCGCGATCACGATCAGCTCAAGCAACCTGTGACCTCCGTGTAAATAAAATAAACGAACTGCTATCATGGAGTGAAGGTGGTTCCCCGTTGTCACCCGCCACCGTGAATCGTCTTTGTTAGCCCGTTCGTTATCGATGATTATCAGAAAAACTTATACCTTATCCCAATGTATTTGTCATGTGTCAGTTGTCTAAACTATTGATGATATTGTTCCTGTTACAATCGTTATTAAATTTCGAGAAAGTAACAAAAATCACATACGAATCTATCTGAGCCTCTGCCTGCACTTCTGCCTGACTGAAGCGCCTCTGGTACAATTAATTCCATGCAAATGAGGGGTTTGTCACAAACCATCGCGGTCATGATGATCATCCTGGCGATGATCGCATTGAACTTTGGGTCGGCGCTGGGTCAGATCGAAGAAACGGCGACATCCGCCGGCGATGACGAACACACCGCCACCCCCACACCAACATCCACCGAAACCTCAACCGGTACCGCCACAGGGAGCGAAACACCCACCCTCACCGAAATTGCGCCATCGACGCCGACCCCGACTGAAACAACAACCCTGTTCCCCACCACAAGAGCCACCCCAACCGTCACACGCACCGCTTCATACGATCAAGTCTACGGCGCGTTGCCACCCGATCCCGTCCTCGAAGACCCGCACATGCCCGGCGAGCTGGTGGTCAAACTGAAAACACAAGGGCTGGATTTTTCAGCCGCCCTCCCCGGCATCCCATTGCGGTCGATGGAAGAATTGTCATTGCCATTGACATACCTGCTCAAGATACCAGACCGCTACCTGACCGCCGCATTGGAACTGTTGGATTCACACCCCCAGGTGGCTTACGCCGAACCCAACTTCCTGGCGCAAACCCTCGAAGTGATCCCCAATGACCCCTGGTACCCGGACGAGTGGGGCTTGCGCGCCATCGGCGCGACGGCAGCCTGGGAGATCTCCACCGGCACCGCCGGCGTCACCATCGCGATTGTCGATACCGGTGTGGCATTTTCTCACCCCGACCTCGCTGGCAAACTCATCGCAGGCTACGATTTCGTCAATGACGACACCAGCGCTGACGACGACAACGGTCACGGCACCCATGTGGCTGGCATCGCCGCCGCCATCAGCAATAACGGCGCTGGCGTCAGCGGCGTCTCATGGGGTGCCATGATCATGCCGGTCAAATGCCTGGCGCATGACGGCTACGGCTCTTATGCCGATGTCGCCAACGGTATTATGTACGCCGCTGACAACGGCGCCGATATCATCAATCTCAGCCTGGGCGGCAGCGGCACCTCCGCGACGCTACAGTCCGCCGTCGAATACGCCTATGCGCATGGCGCCGTGTTGGTGGGCGCCAGCGGCAACACCGGTTCATCCGTCGTTGATATCCCTGCGCGCTACCCGGAAGTGATTGCCGTCTCCGCCATGACCTCCAGTTACCAGGTGGCTGGATTTTCGAATTACGGTGCGGAGGTCGATTTCACCGCGCCTGGCGTCAGCATCCTCTCCACTTACCCCGCCAGCACCGTCGCCTATGACTCGGGCACCAGCATGGCAGCGCCCTTTGTTTCCGGCGCCATCGCCGTCATCATGGATGCCACCGGTATCACCTCGCCGATGGGCATCTATTGGTTGCTGGCAGATAACGCCCGCGATATCTCCCCCGCCGGCTGGGATGCCCGTTCAGGCTACGGATTGGTGCGTCTGGACTATGCCCTGGGCATTGAGCCCCCCACACCCACCCCGACTCAAGCGCCTGAAGAAGAGGAAAGCCCACCCACCCAGGTGGTCTATGGTTCCAGCGGTAGGGTCCTATTTTCGACCACGCCTACCACCACGCTCACCCTCACGGTAACCCACACCAGGACTGGCGGGCAGGGCACACCAACCACAACTGTCACCGTGACGCCGACCCACACGCACACCGCCACCCCGACCCCAACCCAGGTCGGCGACGCGGATAACCCGCCATTCGATGTCTCGGTCCTGGTGCCATGCTACGGCATCGCCATCATTCTGGCGGGGGTGGCTATGTTCATCTACGCCTGGCGTTTGAAGAGATCAACCCGGGCGGAGGAAAAACCCTAGACCACCGGAACACAACCGCTGCCCAACATTGTCATCAGCAGCGGGTCATTCCTGCGCCCGATGAGTGAAGACCACACCCGCGCTGGAACCTTCCACATCCGGGAAGTACAGTTCATAGGCATGCGCCGGCATGACCTGGAACTCGCCCGCATAGATCGGATTAAGACGGTATTCCAGCGTGTAATTGCCGGCGGGCAGGTACTCCGCCGTCCAGCGGATCGAACTTGCGCCAATCTCCGGTTGAGAGAAATACCACCATCCCCAGCCGTCAGCGAAGAGGTCAGCGTCTTGATTCTCCGGCACCTGCCAGCCACCGCTGCCGATCTGGCTGGTGTTCAGGCTCAAGTTGACTGGTTCGCTGCCCGCCGGGAAGAAATCCTCAACAACGACGAAATAACGCTCCTGAGGCACAGTGATATCCAGCCGTGCCAGGATGAACTGCGCCGAGTCGCGCAATTGCACCTCGCTCACCGCCGGGCAGGCGGCGCTATCACAATCCTCGCCCAGCAGGAAGTATTGCCGGTCGACCGAAAAACCACGTTCCACCCGCTGTTGATCGCGCACCGCGCTCTGCAAAGAGAGGAAGGCGCGGTAATACAACCGCCCCTCGCCAGCCGTGCGTGAAATGCGTAACGGCGTGCCTGCCCCGCTATCGAGCTGCTCCAGTGGGGCATCGACCGTCATCGTCTCCAGCGCGGTCCCGGCGGAAAGGTCGGCTTCCGCCAACAAACGCTCATCCAGGTACGCCGCATAGGAATAATCAGCCTGCAACTCGCCCGTCACCCGCATGGTTTCACTCAACGCCATCAGCGCCCAGGCGCGTTCATAACCGGATGACCAGCGCCCTGCGCCGGCGCGTTGTTCGGCGAGGTAACGCGCGGCGGGGGCAACGAGATTCGAGCGCGGGTCAACCTGCGCCAGCGCCAGCAGAACGATGGCGGTATTGAAGTTGGCGCTGCTCCAGTTCTGCCTGGCTGCCGGGGATGTATCCTGCCAGTAAACGCCGGTGGCGGTGGCATGCGACATGCCTTCGATATCCGACATCAATGTTTGAAGGCGCGCATCGGCGGGGTCGGCTGCGTACAGCATCACCGCCAGCAGCGCTTTCGACCACGGTTGCAACTCTGATCGGTACGCGTAAATGGCGTCGTCGTGGATGACCCCTGCCTCACCGGCGCTGAACATGGCGTAACGATAAAACACCTGGCGGCCCAAACTTTCCCCGGAAGCCAACAGGTCCGGCAGGTACACCTGCTCACCCAGGTATGACACCGCCCTGGCGAGGGTATCCGCCGGCACTTCGTAACCGCGTTGTTGCGCCAAACCCAGCCCAAGTGTGATATATGCGCTAACATAGGCGTTGGAATGTCCACCCCACCAACCCCAGCCGCCATCCGTGGTCTGCTGCTTGACCAGTTGGTCGATGTCCGACTGAACACGTTGCGTCAGTTCAGGCAGGTCATTCACACCCCCCAGTCCCATTTCTTCTGCGATGGGCAGCCACGCCAGGATCGGCAGCATATCCGAATTCAAATTCTCAGCGTACGAATGCTCGGGCGGTTCGCCAAAATTTACTTCCTCGAAGACCCAGGCAGCCAACGATGGCGATAGCTCCAATCGCAGGTTGCCCCCCAGCGACTGGAATGATCTCGGCAGGGTAATGACTTCCACCCGCTCACCCGGCAGTTCCAGAACGCCTGCCGTCCCATAGGTATCCTGGCGCGAATAGCGAAGCACCGGTATCGATCCACCTACCGGCGTCGTCTGGTCTATGAGTTCACCAGCGCGGGCAGAAAAGATGATATCGACCGCATCCTCACCCGTCACGTTTGCCCACCATGCCACCCGCCGCCTGCCGCCGGCGGGCACCGTCACCTGCTGCTGGTCGGGCGAACCAGCCTCCAGCGACAGACCATCTTGCTGCAACGAAACCTGCACCGCAAGGTCGTTGCCGGTGTTATTGTGCACGATGGCGGCAATTTGCACACGGTCGCCGCTGAGCATGAAGGTCGGCGCCACCGGTCGCAGCAGCAGCTCCTTGGTGGCGATCACCTCCATGGTTGCCGTTCCAACCCTGGCGTCCGCCGTAATCCCGCGCACATCCGCCACCCAGGTGGTCAAATTATCCGGCAGGGTCACATCGATCTGCGCCTGACCGTTAGCATCGGTACGGAAACTGCCGCGCCAGAACGCCGTATCCTCAAAACGCGAACGCAGTTGCGATGGCAGCTCGATTTCTCCGCCGCCACCGCCCTTGCCGATCTTTTGGTCCAAAAACCGTCCGGTGGAAGCCGCCAGTGAGAAACCGTTGCTGGTACGCAGCACCCGCCTGCCGTAGAACGCCTCGACGATGCCCGGCTCCAGCGGGTCCGCCAGCGCCAGCACGGCTTTATCCACCAGCGCCAGCGAAAAATCTCCCACCACCGGGTTTCCAAGGTGGTCTGTCACAGTGATTTCGAAAGTTCCTGCCTCGCCGGGTGCCATGCGACCCGCCTGGTTGGTCACGGAAACGTGCAAGATCTGCTGTTGCGGGTCAACTGCCAGTTCCAGGTACCCCTGGCGAAAATCCAGGGCACCGTCATCACCCCTGCCGATCAGGGTGACCGAAACGAACACATTCGGGGCAGTTGCGGCATCCAGCGGCAACTCGACGACGGTATTCGAACCATCGACCGGCAGGATCTGGTGCGCCATCACCTGCTCGCGCTCCATCGTGACCAGCGCCACCGCCCCCTGCCCAAACGGGTTGGGGATGAAAACGCTGGCGGTATCGCCCACCCGATAGTTCTTGGCATTGCTGGTGATGGGCAGTTCATTGTTCGGCGGTTGTGGCCATAGCGCCTGCCCGGCACCCGTCACCCACACCAACCGGCGGGTCACCGCGCCGCCGCCACTGACCGTAAGTTCGTAAGTGCCAGAAAGCGGGGGGGTAAACACCAGCCTGGCTCTACCACCCGCATCGGTTACCAGGTCGGCGCTGCTGACCGGCGTGCGCACCGCTTCATAAATAGCGCCCTCCTCCGGGCTGAAGCGCATGTGCCATTCGACCCGGTCGAACGCCGCCGTCAGCGCGTGTCCACCGCTCGGTTGCTCTCCCCAATCGACCGTTTGTACCAGGAAGCCCAACGCTTCCGCCGCCCTGCCCACCCAGCGTTCGGTTTTGACGCCGATGGCAAACTCAGCCGGGTGCAGCCAAGCCTGCGACCGATTGCTCACCGGCTGACCACTGGCATCCGTGATCGTCACCTCCAGCGTCAATCGCGTCAGGTTCTGCAAGTCGAACTCGGATGGCATATCACCGGGTTGGATGGTGATCGTCAGTTCACCGTTGGCGTCAGTTTCCCCCTCGCCGTTCAGAACGTATTGCCCCAATTCCGGCGAATAACGCTGCCAGTCGGGGATATCGAACCAGAATGGTGTTTCCACGCCGGCTTGAAAATCCTGCGGGAGATATTGCGTCTGCGGAAGCGCGTAAAGCGTATACTGCGCTTTGAGGTGATCAGCCGGCGCCCCAAAGAAATAATTCGCCCGCACCGTCACCTGGATATCTTTACCCGCCAGCCAGTCCGTTTCTTCGAAACCAACCGCCAGGTCGATCTCGGGCTTGCGATATTCAGCCACCTGGAACGGCAGGGCATAGCTCGGAAACCCGTCAACTTGCAGCGAGTAAGTGCCTGGCGGCGCATCTTTGGGCAAAGTGAAGTCCCCATCAGCAGTATCGAACTCGTTCAGCAAAATAGTATCGGTTCCCAGCATCGGCAGCGAGCCGGTCAGGTCAGAATACGTCCCGATCAGTTTCACTGAATAGGTCTGTTCAGTCGCCGGCAGGTACCTGCCAGCCTGTAAGTCCTTGATGATGGCTTTATAATGCACCGTTTGCCCCGGCTGGTAGATCGGGCGGTCAGTGTACAGGTAAAGCACGGGTTCTTCCGGGTAGGGGTTGGATGGCATCCCGAAAGTCCAGCCATCCAGCCCGCTGTTCCAGGCTGATACGCCGATCGAAAAATCCTGGCTGCCCGGCTCGCCGGTGACGGCAAATAGATAGCCATCATGGTCCTCCGCGATGGCAGAGTCTAGTTCGGCGCTGCAAGTCCCATCCGCCCCAGTAGTGCAGGTACCAATTTGCGTCCCTCCATCGTACAGGAAACGCACGGGCAAGTCACGCGCTGGCTGCAAGTCCTCGTTTCGCATGATCCACACGAAAACCTCGCCCGGGCTGCGCTTCATGTACACCTGCAACGGGCTAACGACCAACATGAAAGGACGACTGAGAAAGGATCGATCCTCAGGCACCTGCGGGGAGGTAACGCGGTAAAAGTACAATCCCGGCGCCGGTACGCTGCCATCCGGGCTGGTGTTGACATGCACGGTTTGGCTTTGGTTGCGTTCAATGGTCAGGCGTTCCTGCCACTGGGTCAACTCGCCATCGTATGCGAGTCCATCGTCCCAATATGCCAACAACAGATCTGGCAAATCAGCCAGCGGCAGCTCGGCGCGCTCGATGGTGACCGAATTGATATTGGTCGCAGAGAGGGGCATCTTCGATTCGTGGTAGGGCTGGTAGAGCAGCGGGATGCCTCCCGCCAAGCCCGGGACGGACAATACCGGTTCATCGTCCAACACACGGAAGGTAAAAGAATCCGTGGCGCCCAATGCGCCGCCCCACCGATCCTCGATCGATCCAGACAGTTCCACTCGATAGCGGACGCCGGCTTTGAAATCGCCCCACAATGACACCTGGTTGCCGCCGTATGGCGTTAGCCGCAGCCCCGCCAATTCCGGCGTTACCGTAATCAAGGTGGAAAGGTCTTGCTCTGCCAACGGCGCGTTGAATTCGACCACGAATGCGCCATAGAGACGGTTCGCCAGCGTCCCACCATCCTGGGGATTGCTCTTGACAACCGCCAAATCGCCAACCGTTCGATAATCGACCGCAAAATCCTCGCGCAGGATCGCGCCGCCCAAGGCAGCGCTGCGCGCCCCGATGAAGAGCCGGTATCGTGCATCGCGGCGCAGAGGTTCATCGGGGGTCAATGTGACCTGGTCGTTTTCAGCATTCCAGGTGAGCACACTGCTCACCGGATTACCATCTGCATCCAGCAAACGCATGTTCTCCGCCACGCTCTCCGGCAACATCGCCTGATTGAATGTATACGTGAATGCCTGGTCGAGCAGGATCGGAGTCTCCTCCCCCGGGTCGAAGTCGTTGATCCAGGGTGCGCTGGTGGAGAAACCATAATTTACCGGCGGCGAATCGCCAAAGGTTGCGCCCGCCTGGCTACTCAGTTCCTTGTTGATGACCACAAGGTAGTCCTGCCCACCCGCCAGCGCCGGCTGTGGGTGAAAGATATACGTGCTGGTGTTGACCCACTCCCCCCATCCGTCCACCGGTGGCTCCAAGCGAATGGCAGGCGTGTCGAATTCCGCGCTGCTGCCGAAGGGCGCCACAGGTTGGTTGAACGCCACCATCACCGCTGCAGCCGGGTCGACTTCTGTCGTCTCGGGGTTCGGTATCTGGTTGGTGACCGCCAGCGCGTCCGCTGCGCGAAAATCTGCCTGGTATTTCGCCGCCAGGGGCAAGCCACCGGATGAGCGGGCGGTATTCCCAATCGTCAGCGTTACCGGGACGCCTGCCGCCAGGTCGTTCTGGGGTGTGATGGTGAGCGTCGCAGGGTCGTTCCATTGGACCGTATAGTCAATCTCTGGTGAAAGGCTTAAGGCGCTCTCGACCGTGAACGTATCCATCGGCTGGCTGAAATAGATCGTCAATGCCCGGCGCCACCCCAGCACGCTGCCCGCGGGTGGCTGCGTTTCCACCACCACCGGCGGCAATTCGAGAGCGGTGCTTTCTGTCGAGACAGATTCAGGTGTCAGCGTGACAGCCGCGGTCTGCTGACGCGGCAGGCTGGCGTTACACGCCAGGGTTATCACCATCCAAATGAAACCGATCTTCGTCGCCCATTTCCGGTATCGCCCACCCATCATTCCAACCTCCTAAACTCAAACCAATGGAACCTGAGATCATTATATCCTTATCCATCCCAACCTCCCCGGCTGCAGGGCAATTGCAAAGTCGGAAAAAGTGAAAAATTTAGATTATCACAATACAAAAATGAGTCAAAAGTACTAACAAACCCATGATGTAAGATTCTCGTCAAAAATGAAGCGATAGCTAAGATTAAGT
>JABLXM010000009.1 GCA_013177815.1 Anaerolineae bacterium
TCGGTGCCCAGCCAATGCTGGGCATCCGGGCTGCGGTAGACATCACTGATCTCGACCTTGATGGCTGCCTTGGGATCATAGGGAGCGATCCAATCCGCAAAGACCGCCACCAGGACGGTCGACAGCAGCATCACCAGACCCAAAATGACCATCCAATTGCGGGTCAGACTGTTCCAAAACGTGCGGCTGGCGGGAATCATCTCGCTCACGGTCAACCCACCTGAACACGAGGATCAAGATAGGAATATAACAGATCAGCTATCAGGTTGGCGAAGATGACACTGACGGCGATCAATAGAAAAGCACCTTGCAGCATGGGGTAGTCACGTCGCCCAACCGCCTCGAAGATCGCCAACCCCAGACCGGGCCAGGAGAAGACCGTTTCGATCTGGATGGCGCCCGCCACCGTAAAGCCGAGATTGAGCGCGATGATGGTGACCATCGGCAGCATGGCGTTGCGCAGGGCATGGTCCTTGAGAATCTGGAAAGTGCTCAGCCCCTTGGCTTTGGCAGTCAGGATGTAATCCTCCGAAAGCACCTCCAGCACGGTCGAGCGCATGATCATCATGTACTCGCCCATCACCACCACCGTCAGCGTGATAGTCGGCAAGATCAGGTGGCGCAGGAGGTCCAGAAATTTTTCACCGCCGCCAGCGTAGAACTGCCCGATGGTGAATTTACCGCCGACCGGCAACCCCAGCCAGGTGCTGCCGGCGAACAGCAGAACAATGCCCAACCAGAAGGTTGGCAGGCTCCAGGCGACCAGACTGAAGATGAGCGTGCCAAAATCCACTGCGGTGCGCGACTTCCAGGCTGCGACCAGACCGGCAGTAATCCCCAGAACGATCGAGAAGATCTCGGCAAAACCGATCAGAAGCACCGTGTTCCAAAGATAGGTCGCCAGCATGCTGGCAACCGGGCGGTTGGTGTGGTAACTGATGCCCAATTCACCCTTCAACAGGTTGCCGGCGTAGATGAAGAACTGGGTCTCCAACGGGTTGATGAGGCACGGACCGGTGCGCAGGGGGTTGAGCGTCTCGAAGCAGTTGATGACCGGTTTATCCAAGCCATACTTGACGCGCAGCGCCTCTTGGGCTGCGGCAGTCAGACGCGGATCGCGGATGCCCGCCCTGACCGGATCGCCTGGCAGGATGCGGAAGAGGAAGAAGTTGAGCACGATCACGAAAAGGATCGATATGACCGCCCACTTCAGTTTATTAAGCAGGAACGACCACCGTTGCAATAAACCGCCTCCGTCAAATCAACCTTCCCCTGACCGGTCGCAGCGCGGCAATCAGGGGAAGGTATGTATATCAGGTTATCAGCGCCCCAAGATTGCGCACATCACTCCACCGGTTCCACAACCACCAGGGAAGTCACATCCTCCAGCGCCAGCTTGGGCTGGTTGGTGATCCAGCCGGTGAAGCGGTCCGTGCGGTAAGCCTGCACCGCTTTGGAATAGAACGGGATAATATAGATAGCGTCATCATGGACGATCTCCTGCATGCGCCAGATGATCTCTTGGCGCAACTGCGGGTTCATGGTGACATTCTGCTCGTCGAACAAGGCATCGTACTCTGGGTTGTTATAACCGGTCTCGCTCATGCCGCTGGGGATCTCGTAGGACGTCATGACCGAGAGCAGGAAACTCGGGTCGGGGTCGGAACCCCAACCCCATATGATAACATCGTAATCGAAGGTCGGGCAGCAAATGGAGGACAAAGCATCTGGGTCGAGCGCTTGCAATTCCAGTTGCACGCCGGCATCCGCCCAGGTCTTGGCAAGCAGTTCCGCCAGGCGCGGCGCCACGGTGCTATCGGAGGGCCAGTTCAGGCGGAAGGTCAACGACCGGCTACCATCCGGCATATCCCGCACACCATCACCGTCGCTATCCAGGTAACCGGCGTCATCCAACATGCGGTTGGCGGTCGCCAAATCGAAGGGGAAATCTTGGATGGTCTGGTTGTACCAGACCCCCAGGCTATCCGGGATAAGGGTCAGCCCAGGCGTGCCCAGACCCAGCAGGACGATATCCACCAGTTCCTGTTTATTGGTGGCATAAGCCAGCGCCTGGCGGACAGTCTTATCGCGCAGCGCCGGGTGCCCAGTGCATGCGCCATCCTCCGGGCAATCCTGCGGTTCGGTCACGTTGAAGACGATATCGGTAATATCCGGCGCCAGCGGCGGACCGGTGACCACCCTGACATCCGGCGCCTCTTGCAGGGTAGCCACGGCAGTATTGGGCATTTCCGTGATCATATCCACCTGACCGGTCTTGATGGCTTGAACCAGCGCATCCAGGTTGGAGAAGGTCTGGAAAACCACCTCGTCGACCTTGGGCGGTGAGAGGTAGAAATCCCGGTTGGCTTCCAGGTGTACGTATTCGCCCTGGCGATAATCCTTCATGATAAACGGTCCAGAACCGACCATCTCAAGGTTTTCGAATTCACTGGCAGCTTGCCCTTCGGCATG
This sequence comes from Anaerolineae bacterium, assembly GCA_013177815.1. Lineage (GTDB taxonomy): Bacteria > Chloroflexota > Anaerolineae > Anaerolineales > Anaerolineaceae > JABLXM01. Next base: position 2,473 of record JABLXM010000009.1, read on the forward strand.
GTCTTTCCAGATATGTTCCGGCAAGATATACAGGAAAACGATCTGGCTTTCCAGATTGGGCGCAGGCGTGGTGAGGGTCAAAACGACGGTGCGATCGTCCGGCGCTTCGACCGTATCAAAGGCGTAGGTATAGCCGTTCATGTAGGGGAATTCTTCATGCGCCTGGTAGAACTCGAAGGTGAAGACGACATCCCGGGCGGTCAAGGGGGTGCCGTCGCTAAACTTGACCCCATCGCGTATCGTGAACGTCCACACCAGCCCATCATCGGAGACGGTCCAAGACTCCGCCAGGTCCGGCGAATAGGTACCGTCCAACTGCAAGTCCACCAGGGCAGAATAAGCCAATTCATAGATCACGAACGACTCGGCTAGGAGTGCAGCGCCAGGATTCAACGTATCCGGCGAGCCAGCCCAGCCAATGCGCAACACGCTAGCTCCTGCACCAGCCGGTGAGCCACCACAGGCAGCCAGGGTCAATGCTAGCACAACAAAAATCCCGATGATCGTCGATAGCTTCTTCATCACGAACCTCCCAGTTCAATCAACCCATCCACCATGGATCAGGCTGATCTGCCACGGTGGTCAACCAAACCAGGCTTGTTGCTCGTCCGCCCCCTCCGCTGTGTTCGCCCTGATAACAATATAACAAAACAACTGTAAAATAACAAGTCAAACCCAACCCGGATACGCACATGGATGAACAGCCCGTGTCAACATGTACTCCCAGGGTCAGGCGAACTTCTCGGCGTAATGGCACGCCACCTGATGTCCAGGGCGTAATTCTCGCAGCAGCGGTTCATCCACCGCGCAATTCGGCTGGGCGATGGGACAGCGCGGGTGGAAGCGGCAGCCGGATGGCGGGTTGAGCGGGCTGGGGACATCTCCCGCCAGGATGGTGCGTTCACGCTTGAGGCGCGGGTTGGGAATGGGTATGGCAGACATCAACGCCTGGGTATAGGGATGCAACTGATGATCGAACAGATCTTCACGGCTGGCAATCTCGACGACCTTGCCGACATACATCACCGCCACGCGGTCAGAAATATGCTCCACCACTGCCAGGTTATGCGCTACGAAAAGATAAGTCAAACCGAATTCCGATTGTAGGTCACGCAGGATATTGAGCACCTGGGATTGGATGGACACATCCAGCGCCGAAACCGGTTCGTCCAGCAAGATGAATTTTGGTTTCATGATCAACGCGCGTGCGATGCCGATGCGCTGGCGCTGCCCACCCGAGAATTCGTGCGGGTAACGCATCGCGTGGTAGTCCTCCAACCCGACCTTCCTGAGCACTTCCATCACCTGGTTGAAGCGCTCCTGGTTGTCGCCAATCTTGTGAATGCGCAGCCCTTCGGCGATCGACTCGCCGATCGGCAGGCGAGGGTCCAGGGACGAATAAGGGTCCTGAAAGACGATCTGAAGATTGCGCCGCATGGTTTTGAGTTCGTCGGGGGATAATTTAAAGATATCAACCCCGTCAAAGAGCACCGACCCGCTGGTATGCGGGATCAAGCCCAGCATGGTGTGCCCGACGGTGGTCTTGCCACAACCGGACTCGCCCACCAGACCAAGCGTCTCGCCGCGTTTGATGGTGAAACTGACATCATCAACCGCCTTGACCCAGGCAATCACCCGGCGCATGACACCACCCAACACGGGATAGTATTTGACTAGGTTCTTGACTTCGATGAAATCTTCCGGATGGGTGTTCATTGTGTTTTGTTCTGACATATGCATCCTAACCCTCGATGGACTAACCCATCTGCTCTTTCATCGGCGCCCGATGACCATGTTCCTGGCTGTCCTGGTAGAGCCAGCAGCGCACCAGGTGTCCTGTGCGGATCTGGATCAAGTCCGGCTCCAGTTGCTGACAAAGCGCCAGCCCATGTTCTTCTCTCGCAGCGCAGCGGGAAGCAAAACGGCAACCCGGCGGCAGATCCACCAGGTTGGGGACATTGCCGGGGATGGTATCCAGGCGGTCTTTGACATCGCCCAACACCGGCACCGATGCGATCAAACCAATGGTATACGGGTGCATGGGATTTTCGAATAACGAATTGACATCCGCTTGCTCAACAATGCTGCCGGCGTACATCACTGCCACTCTATCTGCCATTTCCGCAATGACGCCCAGGTCGTGCGTGATGAGGATGACGGACGTGCCCATGTTGGTTTGCAACGCGCGAAGCAGATCCAGAATCTGCGCCTGGATGGTGACATCCAGGGCGGTGGTAGGCTCATCGGCGATGAGCAGTTTGGGATTTAGCGCCAGCGCCATGGCAATCATGACGCGCTGCGCCTGCCCGCCTGAGACCTCATGCGGGTATGCACCGGCTTTCTTATCGGCGTCCGGGATGCCAACCATGCGCAGCAGATCCACCGCGGTGTTCCAGGCAACATCTTTGGAAAGGTCTTTATTATGGGTCTCCATGACCTCCACGATCTGGCTGCCGATGGTGAAGACCGGATTGAGCGCGCTCTGCGGCTGCTGGAAAATCATCGAAATATCTTTACCGCGTACGTTCATCATGTCGGTCTCCGGCAGCTCGAGCAGGTCTCGACCTTCGAAGAAGATCTCGCCATCGATCACGCGACCGGGTCGGTCGACAAGGCGCATGATGGAGAGCGAAGTGACGCTCTTGCCACAACCCGATTCACCCACCAGACCCAGCACTTCGCCGGGCAGGACGTAAAAATCCACCCCATCGACCGCTTTGACAACGCCGTCATCGGTATAGAAATAGGTCTTGAGGTTCTTGACATCCAGCAATGGCTCTTTGGTATCCTTTGTCATAACGTCATCTCCAGATTGCAGCCATTGGCAGGCTAAGTGTTGCTCAAGCGTGGGTCGATGGCGTCCCGCAGCCCATCGCCAATCAGGTTGAACGCCAGCACAGTGATCATGATGGCAATACCGGGATAGAAGACCAGATGGGGGGCAGAAAAGACCTGGTTGCGCTCGGAACCAAGCATGGTGCCCCATTCCGGCATAGGCGGTTGGGCGCCAAGCCCAAGGAATGACAGCGCCGCCGCATCCAGGATGGCGGTGCCGATGCCCAGCGTGCCCCGGACGATCAACGGCGGCACCGAATTGGGCAGGATGCGATCAATCAGGATATGCATGTGGCTGCCGCCCAACGCTTTGGAGGCTTTGACATATTCCTGTTCCTTGACGGTGAGCACACTGGCGCGCACCACCCGGGCGTAGACAGGGATCGAAACAATACCAATCGCCACCAGGGCATTCGACAAACCCGGTCCAAGCACCGAAACGATGGCAATCGCCAACAGCAGCGAGGGGAATGCCATCAGCACATCCAAAATGCGCATGATGATCATATCCAGCCAGCCGCCATAATAGCCCGATATGGCGCCGAGAACCGCACCCACACCAATGGCAATGCCGATGGCGGTAAAGCCAAGGAACAACGAATAACGGGTACCATAGATGACCCGGCTGAACACATCCCTCACGTTGCCGTCGGTGCCCATGATGTGCTGGGGTTGATCGGCAGGGCAACCGAGCAGGTGAATGCAAGGGGCTTCGCGTTTGCCTACGTCCTCGACACCGATCAACACCTCAATGGGGTCATAGGGCGCCAGAACCGGCGCCAGGATGGCAACCAGCAACAGTATTCCCAGGATGACCATCCCAATGATGGCATTGCGCTGCTTGCCGATACGCCGCAGCGTCATGCGCCAAAGACTGTTGGCGCGATAATCCTTCTCGACCTGGTTGGCATTGACGGAAAGTTGTGCAGTCATGAGTTCACTCCAATCGGATGCGCGGGTCGATGAAGACGTACGATAGATCGACCACCAGGTTGACCAGAACATACAACGCAGCGATCACCACGGTAAACGCCTGAATGATGGGAAAATCGCGGGCAGTGATTGCTTCGAACAGAATACGCCCCACCCCCGCCAGCCCAAAGATCGATTCGGTCAGCACCGCGCCGGCAAAAAGATGCCCAACCTCAAGACCAATGATGGTAATGATGGGCAGCATGGCATTGCGCAGGGCATGTTTGAGCACCACCACCCGCTGCGTCAACCCCTTGGCACGCGCCGTGCGGATATAGTCCTGTTTGAGCACTTCCAGCATACTGGAGCGGGTCATGCGGGCAATGATCGCCATCGGGATGGTGCTGAGGGCAACGGAAGGAAGAATAAGGTGTTTGATGGCATCCAGCAAGACGTTCCACTGCCCGGTGATGAATGAATTAAAGACGTATAAATTAGCAATAAATTCAAGAATGTGATATTGAACCGTCCCCTTGAGCACCGAGATATTCCACAACTGGTAAAACGGTATCGAAGTCATGCCAGCCGTCAAGCGCCCGGTCGGCGGCAACCAAAAGGGCGTATCCTTGAGGGTGAGCGCAAATATGTACGCCAGCATCAATCCCAACCAGTAGACCGGCATGGATACGCCAATGTTGGCGCCCACCATGGTGATGACATCGGCAAAGGTGTTGCGTTTGATGGACGCGAAGATGCCGGCAGGCACCCCGATGGCTACCGCGATCAGGAGCGCAGAAAAGCCAAGTTCAACCGTCATCGGGAGGCGTTCTATCAGGATGATCGTCACCGGACGGGCGAAGCGGATCGAAGTTCCAAAATCACCCCGAAGAATATCCTTCATGTAGATAAAAAATTGAACGTAGATGGGTTTATCCAGACCGTACTGGATCGTAAACCTCTCACACACATCTGCGGTGGCTTTTTCACCGAGCATGGCTTTGCACGGGTCGCCTGGGATCAATCGCGCCAACGCAAAGGTCACGATCAAGATACCCAAAAGCACCGGGATGGCTAACAACAGGCGTCGGATGGTGTATTGCAACATGACGGGTCACCTCCGGGTGAGGGAATAACAACACGCGGGATGGCAGCCATTCCTGGTTCCACCCCGCGTGTTCTACTTCAAGACATCACACAATATCCGGTCGCCAAGACTTACTCAGCCGGAGCGGCATTCAACAAACCACCCCACAGGTAGGTGAAGTACTCGAAAGCGCCGGTGTTGCCGATATGGAGCGGGTTGGCGGCATCCCAAGCCACACCCCAAGAGGTGACGACATCGTCTGCATCGAGTGTGAAGCCGTTGTGGAACTTGACGCCCTCACGCAGCTTGCAGGTCCAGACGGTCAGGTCATCATTGGGTTCGCAGGCAGTTGCCAAACCGGGTTGCACGTCGGTTCCACCAACCTCGTACGAAAGCAGGGATTCAATCACCTGCTCGCAGGCGCGTAGTGATTCACCGTCGGTCTCGTCGTTGCAGTAGACGGAAATCGGTTCTGCGTTCTGCATCCACACGAAGGTGGTGCGGTCGCCAGGCTTCATCACCGCCATGTATTCATTGCCGAGCGGTGAGGCATGCGCGCCTTCGACATCCGCGCGGAAGGCAGTGGCGGAGCCACCATGAGCCACCGGGATCATCGGTACCAACTCTTTGATGGCATTGTTGGCTTCCACATAGAGCGACTCAGCCTCAGCCGGGTCGGCGATCTGGGCAGCGGCGGCGAGTTTCTCGTAGATCTCTGGGAACGGCGTGCCGAACTGCGGGTTGGTATTGGTGAAGTGGTAATCCAGGAAGTTGGTAATGTGCGGGTAGTCCGCATTCCAACCCAACAAGTAGAGACCATCAAGGCGTCCTGCCGATGATTCTTCGATGAATGCGCCGGATTCCATCACGACGATTTCGGCGTCGATGTTGAGGTTTTCCTTCAACTGTGCCTGAACATCGGTTGCCACCAGGCTGGGCTCAGGTAGATAGCTGCGGAAGACATCACGGAAGTATATCTTGGTGGTGAAGCCATCCGGGAAGCCGGCTTCCGCCAGCATGGCTTTGGCAGCCACCGGATCGAACTCATACCACTCATCGCCAACACAACCGTTTGCGACCGAGCAGGGGGTGAAGTGCGACGCGACCGACGAGCCGGCGGGGTAGAAGTTATCCACAAGACGCTGGCGGTCAATGCCCATGGAGATCGCCTTTCGGACGTTGACATCATCGAAGGGTTCGAAAGTATTGGTGAAGCCGAGATAGAAGATATTCATCGCTTCACGATCATACAGCGCGACGTCCGGGTTGGCACGGAGGGCTTCAAAATCATCCGGTGAGGGATTATCGATGCCATCAACGGTAGCGGATTCGAGCTCCAACTTGCGGGCGGCGCCTTCAGTGCTCCAGCGGAAGACCAGGGTATCGGTGATAGCTTTTTCGCCCCAGTAATCGTCGAAGCGCTTGAACACGATGCTGTCACCACGGTTCCAGCTCTCGATGTAATATGGACCGGTGCCAATGGGTTTCTCGAGGATCTCGCGACTCTCCATGGCGGCTTTGATCCATTCCTTGGGTTGGATCGAGAAAGCCGTGAAGGCAGCTTTGGATGGGAAGGCAGGGTCGGGCGCACAGAAGGTGAATTGAACGGTAAATTCATCCACGGCTTTGATCTCTTTGATCATCCCGCCATATTCGCAATCCGGGGCGGCGATAGCGAGACCCGTAAACTCTTCTTCCTTCAGGTCAGTAGTGACAGGGGCTTGTGCCGCAGGCGGTGCGCAGGACGCCAACGCCATGCTTGCCAGCACAAGCAGAGACAATACGAGATAGAACGATTTTTTCACTTCTTCTCCTCCTTACTTAGGTTTGGTTAGTGTTGATAATTTTAACTTTGTCTGAGCACTTCCATTCCAATGCCCGCCGTTCTCAGACTTGGAATAGATTGCATTTTATTATACTCGAAATCTCATACGAAATTAATTATCCTTTTGTCTGATTTTTTGGGTTATTTTCAGCCAGGACACGGTCATGCGCATGGATCGTTTAGTCGAAACGAGCATCGCCGGCTCATCCCGGTAGATAACCCGAGATGGCAAACAAAGGTTGTTTCACAGGCAGCCTCAGACTGTTCTTATCATCCCGGCAGGAACACCGGCGGGGCAACGCCTTCGATGCCGGTGCATTCATCGCTGCGTTTTTCCCCAGCACTTTTCGCGCTGCTCGCGCGTCATATCCAACCCCAGGGTGCCGCCGGGGTTGAGGATGTTGCGGGGGTCGAAGTGCGCCTTCAGCGCCCGCAGAACATCCATCGCCGGCGTACCGATGCTCTCCTCCAGCCACGGAGCGGTCTGTTTGCCCATGCCATGATGGTGACTCATCGCTGCACCTGACTGTTGAATGGCGTCCAGTATGCGGTATTGAAAGCCCAGGTAATCATCGATACTCGCCATCGGCGAAATGAAGATGAAATATAAATTCGTGCCCTGCGGATACATGTGCGAACAATGCGTCATGCAGACCGTCTTCGGGCGCGACTTGACCACCCGGCGAACGGCTGCGTGCACAGCCTCCAACTGCGACCAGGTCACGCCGCATTCCAGAGTGTCGGTGATAATGCCAAAATCACCCATATCATCGCGCAGGTAGGGATCACGAAAGCGGTCCTTCTCCCAGCGGGCAGTGATGGGAAACAGACTGAGATCGAAGGCGCCATTGCGGCGGCAAACCCGACGAATAGCCGCATCCAACCGACGGGAAAAACTCCGCTCGCCATCCGTCGAGCCGAGCAGCAAGCACTTTTGCATCGGCTGGTAACCAAAGGCTTTCAGCAACGTATCAGCGGGTGAACCCTCAATGCCGTACATCTTCATCGCCACGTCGGTCTCTTCAGGGTCCGATAGACGAAAGACGGATGGGAAGCCCACTTCCGCCTGCATCACCTCGCGCACGGCTGCCAGCGCCTGCTCCCACGAGCGGAACATATAACTGAAGCGCCGGGTATTCTGCGGCATCCAACGGGAGACCCGCAACGTCACCTGGGTCAAGACGCCGAAACTACCCTCCGAGCCGATCAGGATCTGGTCATAATCCGGTCCGGCGGCGCAGCGCGGCTGCGGCATGGTGCGCAGAATGCCGCGCGGGGTAACCAGCTCCTGCGCGATGACGATATCCTCGATCTTGCCGTAATAGGTCGAATTCTGCCCGGCGCCGCGCGTCACCACCCAACCACCCACGCTCGAATATTCAAAAGATTGGGGGAAATGCCCGCAAGTATAGCGCCGCACCGCGCCCAGTTGTTCCGGCGCCTGGTTGAGCAGCGCTTCCAGTTGTGGACCACTCATACCGGCTTCCACGGTGATGGTCTGGTCGGCTTCATTGAATGCCACCACCCGGCGCATGTGAACGCTCATATCAAGCGTGACGCCACCTTTGACGGCTTCCATCCCGCGCGTAACAGTCGAGCCACCGCCGTAGACGTACAGTGGGATGCGATGGCGATGGCAATAATTCACCACCGCCTGAACATCCTGGCAGGAGCACGGCGCCAGAACCAGGTCCGGCAAGTTCTCCAACTGATGGCAGCGCAGGCGCAAGGCATCGATCATCCCCTTGCCGTAGGACACACGAACACGGGTGAAGGTATCGGTGCGTAAATTTTCCGCACCGACCATGTCAGTCAGCGCGGAAATGTGGCGCTGCGCCAACCTGACAGGGGCTGTGTCCGGCACCTGTTCCAGCCCTTCATCGCGACGATGCGCCAGGTCGGTCTGATCCAATTCAAATATTTGCATCATCAGGCGCACCAGGCGGTGATTTGGATGTTTGAAGGCTTGGGGATCGCCCCATTTGAACAGCGCGCGGTAACTGCCCGCTGGCGGCGCGGATTCACTCCAAGTCGGTGTAAAGTCTCGGTCTGTGGTTGACATGGGCTCCCTCCCGGATATCAAGCGACAACTTGATTATAGCCCGATTCATTTTAATAACATCCACGCGTACCCAAGAGCAGCCTGTGAGGTTATCATTAATGACCCATGATACGGAGCCGACTGCAATGGAACAATTCTTTACGCGGTATTACAATGGCAACCCATTTATCCTCTTCGGGGCTTCGCACCTGGTGGCGCTGGGCGCGATCGCTGCGCTGAATATCTGGTTGATCAAATTTGGCAAACACTTTTCCGGCGAACAACGCAAGGTATTCCGCAACACACTCGCGACGACCCTGCTAATCAATGAAGGGTTGTGGCACCTGTGGAACCTGACCACCGGGCAGTGGTCGCTGCAAACCATGCTGCCGCTGCAATTGTGTTCGGTGTTCGTCTTCCTTTCCGCCATCATGCTCTATACCGGCAGCAAAACCATCTATGATTTCGCCTATTTCTTGGGTATTGGGGGAGCGTTGCAAGCCCTGTTGACGCCGGACGCCGGCATTTACGGTTTCCCACACTTCCGGTACTTCCAGGTGTTCATATCGCATGGCGGAATCGTCACGGCTGCCATCTTCATGACCGCGGTGGAAGGCTTCCGCCCCACATGGCGAACATTGATGAAGGTCATCATCGGCGGCAACCTTTATATGCTTTTGGTAGGCGGAATCAACCTGCTGCTTGACAGCAATTACCTGATGATCTGCCACAAACCGTATACCCCCAGCGTGCTGGATCTGCTGCCGGCATGGCCCTGGTATTTGATCCATATCGAAGTCATCGGCGTCATCACCTTCATCCTGCTTTACCTCCCATTTGCCATCAGCGATTGGCGGCGCCTCGCCACACAAAAGCCACCGGCTGTGGCATAGCCGGCAATCGCCGGGTTGACCAAAGCTATCATCAAACCTATAATACCGTTATCTTTTCATCCGTCCATAGGAGGCAGGATGACGCCAACCGCCGCAGCTTCCCCCACCCCTTCCATCGAAATGTTCGGCACCTTTCCGCTCGCCCTGGTGCTGTTGTTGGGTGTGGTGTTGATCATCCTGATAACCGCCTGGATATTGCTGTTCGCCTTGGGTGGGCGCAAGCCAAAATCATCCCAGCAACCAACCCCCGACCAGGCACAGCCCGACCTATCACCACCGCCCACCCAAGAAAACATCTACACTCCTACGCCCAAAACCGATACCGTTCCCCAGCAAACCGCCCCAACCGGGTCCTCACCCCCAGCGACTGAACCCAAACCCACCATCGATTTTGGGCTGCATTTCATCCTGGCAGACGGCAACGACCTGACCATCCCAAAATTGCCTGCGACCATCGGGCGGGCGGCAGGTTGCGATATCCGTTTGGATGATGACAGCATCTCAAACCAGCATGCCCGGATGGATTACGATCACCAGTTGGAAAGCATCACCATCGAGGATCTGGGGTCGTCGAACGGCACCCAGGTCAACGGTCGCCCGACCCGCAAGAATATCCTACACCACGATGACCAGGTTACATTCGGAAGCGTAACGGTGACCTTTCTGGATACCGGGTTCCTGCCACCCATCGCGTAAACCCAAGGAGGATGCAATGAAATGCCCGCAATGCCAGTTCGAGAACCCGGAGGATGCCATCCAATGCCAACAGTGCCAGGCGCCGCTGGCGCAACCAGCCAAAGGCGCGCCAACCATCCAGTTGGGCGATGCGGGTGAGACCGGAACGACCCCCAAGAACAGCGCTGCATCCCCCAAAAAGACCATCGCGCTGGATGGCGGCAAAAGCACACGCCAACTCGAACCGCCGGCTGACCTGACGCCGCGCCCGGATGGCGCCATCATCGCCGGGCGATTCAAGAGCGATGCGCTCATCCACCAGACGAACACACTGGTCTGCTATAAGGTCAGCGAGATCAGCCAGTCGCCCGAAATGCAGACACGCGTCTGCGATGCGCCAAACTGCGGCGCGGTGCACTTCTTCACCGAACCACAGGACGAGGTGGACGAATTTTGCGCCGGCTGTGGTCAATCACTACAGGCAGGCTCCATAGAACTTGAACTGTGTGAAGCCCATGCCCCCTTCTACGGTATCCTGGCGGACGTGGCAACTGCTGCACCGGTACACGGCGGTTTGCGCCCCCCGCTGATAGTATTCGAAGAAACGCTGGGACCGGAGACACGCTACGGTCTGGTAAAGCCGCATACCAAACCATTGCCCGAGAAATTGGAGCGGGAACAGGTGTTGACTTGGGGAAGCGTGCTGGCAGACGCATTGGATATCCTGTACCACTCGCAATTCACCTTCAACGGCAACATCAGCGAGAATGTTTTTGCTATGTGCGGTGATCACATGGTATTCGCGGATTTTTCCGGGGTGCTGAAAATATCCAAAACCGACGAGGCTATGCGCAAAGCGGATGTGCACGCATTGGCGACCCTGCTGTACAAATGGTTGACCGGGAAAACCGAGTGGAGCGCCGAAGCCGCCCTGCCGGAAGCGTTGAATCTGTTCTTCGAAAAAGCGTTGACAGGGGCGGGGTACGGCAAGGGCGCAGAACTCTCCGCGGCGCTTGCCAAAGCTGCGGCGGCAGCCATCACGAGCGTTTCGGTCGACCTGCGCACCGGGCGGCTGACAGACGTGGGTAGGGTGCGCTCACTGAACGAGGACAGCCTGCTGACGGTCGAATTATGCCGGGTGGAGACTTCCACTATCCTGCCGCTCGGATTATATGTGGTGGCGGATGGCATGGGCGGACATTCCGCCGGCGAGGTTGCCAGCGGCGCCATTGTTTCCTATTTATCCCAACACGCCCCATCAGAAATGGGGCAAAACCATGGAAAAAGCGGGAACGATTGGGCACCCTGGTTGCGTGCGATGGTGCAGGGCGCCAACAACGCCGTATATGAACTTCGCAAAGGTGCCGGCACCGATATGGGTTCAACCTGCGTGGCAGCATTGGTGGAGGGCACCCGGGTCTACATCGCCAATGTTGGCGACAGCCGCGCCTATAAGATCGATGCGGATGGCATCCGGCAGCTTTCGGTCGACCATTCCCTGGTGCAGCGCCTGATCGCCACCGGTCAGATCACACCAGCAGAAGCACGCAATCACCCACAGCGCAATGTCATCTATCGCACCATGGGGGACAAGCAAAATGTGGAAGTGGATACCTTCAGTTTTGCCTTTTCTCCCGGCGAGAAACTGCTGCTGTGTTCCGATGGATTGGACGGCATGGTTGAAGACGCAGATATCTTACGCATCGTGCGCGAACATGCGGACAACCAAGCCGCCTGCCAGGCGTTGATCGAGACAGCCAACGCCGCTGGAGGGGATGACAACATCACTATCATTATCGTCGAAATCGTTTAACCGACCATGAGTTTAAACACCGGGCACATCGTCAACAACCGCTACCGGATCGTCAAACGTCTCGGTGAAGGTGGGTTTGGCGCTGTCTATAAAGCCTGGGACCTCAACCTCAACTCGCCCTGCGCCCTGAAAGAAAACCTGGAAACCAGCCCGCAGGCGACCAAACAATTCACACTGGAAGCCACCCTGCTGGCGACCTTGCGCCACCCGAACCTGCCGCGGGTCACCGACCATTTCAGCATGCCCGGGCAGGGACAATACCTGGTGATGGATTTCATCGAAGGTGAGGACTTGCAGCAGGCGTTCGAACGCAACGGTCGCATGGCAGAACAACAGGTGATCCCCTGGATGATCGACGTATGCGATGCGCTGGTTTACCTGCACGGGCAACCCTCAGCAATCATCCACCGCGATGTCAAACCCGCCAATATCAAGGTTACGCCGCAGGGGCGCAGTGTGTTGGTGGATTTCGGCATCGCCAAGATCTACGACCCGCACCGTAAGACCACCCAGGGCGCCCAGGCAGTCACACCCCCTTACTCACCCTTCGAACAATACGGCAAGGGACGCACCGATGCCCGCACCGACCTGTACGCGCTCGGCATGACCCTGTATGTGCTGCTGACCGGTTTCGAACCGCCGGAGAGCATCGCACGCCTGGCTGGCGACCTGATGGATGCACCGCGCCAACACAACCCGGCGTTGACGCCTGCACTGGAAACCGTTATCCTCAAAGCCACTGCCGTCATGCCGGATCAGCGCTACCAGACCGCCGGCGAATTGAAAGCTGACCTGATCTCACTCAGGAATGGCAACGCACCGGTTTCGCTGGTGGGCACAGTCACACCGGTGGCAGTCAGTTACAGCCACCCGGCAAAGACTGTCGCCAACACGATCATTGTCTCCGCCGGGGGCAGCGGGCATTATCGCACCATCTCGGATGCCTTGCACAACGCCTCCGAGGGCGCCCAGATCCAGGTGCAGCCAGGACAGTATGACGAAAGTTTACTGATCAAACGCCCGGTGGAACTGGTTGCCACCGGCGACGCAGCCAGCACCATCCTCACCAGCAGCAAAGGCGCGGTGATCACATCGCTCAGCAGCCATGCGCTGGTGCGCGGCTTCACCTTGAGCGCGCGCTCGTTGCTCGCCAGCAATAAAGCCCACGCGGTGGACATCTCGCAAGGCGAATTGAACGTCGAGGATTGTGATATCAGCAGCGACACATTGGCGGCGGTGTGCATCGCCGGGCGGAAGACTACTGCAAACCTGACCCACTGCCAGGTACACGGCAGCCGTGAAAGCGGCATCCTGCTGGAGAACGGCGCCCGGGCGCGGATCGAAGACTGCGATATCTACGAGAACCAGTATCCGGGCATAACCATCTCCGGCGGATCAGAGCCAACGGTGATGAATTGCCGCATCTTCGATAACGCCACCGGCGGGCTGCACATCCTTGGCAGGAGCGGCGGCACGTTCGAAGATTGTGAGATCTACAACAACACCTTCCCCGAAGTGACGATCAAAGAAGAAAGCGACCCGCACTTCATCCGCTGCCGGGTGCACAGCGCGAAACAGAACGGTTTTCACTTCCTGGACAGCGCGCGCGGCAGCCTGGAGGATTGCGAGATCTTCGAATGTCAGTACTCCTGCATCGCCATCAAGGAGAAAAGCACCCCAACCCTGCACCACTGCCGCATCCATCACGCGCATGCCGAGGGGGTTTACATCCTGGAAGAAGCCAACGGAGAACTGGAGGATTGCGAAATCTACGAGAACGAGACCGAGGGCGTGACCATCATCGACAGCAGCCCCACGCTGCGGAATTGCATCATCCGCAAGAACGGTCAATCCGGCATCCAGGTGACCGAACTCAGCCAGGCGGTCATCCAGCACTGCGAAGTCTTCGGCAACCGGTACTCCGGCATCACCGTCTCGGTCAACGCCAACCCGATCATCGAGGATTGCCAAATCCACGATAACCATATGAGCGGGCTTCATTTCTTGCTGAACGCTGCCGGCAGCGTCTACCGATCCGACATCTACCGCAATCTGTTCCCGGATGTCTCAATCGAGAAAGGCGCAGACCCGCTGCTTTCGGAGTGCATCATTCGCGAGGGTAAACAGAACGGGCTGCACGTGCTGGAGAACGGCAAAGGTAAATTGGAGAAGTGCACCATCCAGGCGGCGCTCTTCCCCGGGGTGGCGGTCAAGAGCGGCGGCGCCCCCAAATTGACCGGTTGCAAGATCATCCAAAACGCCCAGCACGGCATCTATATCTCCAAAGGCGGCGGGGGGCATTTCATAAACTGCACCATCTCCGGGAATTCTGGCAGCGGCGTATTGCTGACCGGTACCTACGACCCGGTCTTCCAGCGCTGTGAAATGATGCAAAACCAGGAATACGGCATCGCACTGGTTGCGCGCAGCCGGGCTCGCATGGAAAGTTGCAGGCTGACCGCCAATGCTCGCGGCGCCAAGTTCCTGGAACCCGACTGTCTGCTGGATGGCGGCGGCAACATCGAGTAATGTCCGGCGGACTTGTTATAATTACCCATGGTGGGGCACGCGGGCAGATCATTCGCCCACGTCCCGACGTCAGAACATCCAGATAGACGGATGATCACGCAAAGGAGATGAAGCCATGAGCGGCGAGATCGAAATAACAACCAGCACCAACCGCCCGGTCTACGAGGTGATGCCCAATCCTCAACAGGCGTACCTGCTGGTCGAGGTGATGCCGACCGATAAAGCGCCGGCTGCCACGCTGCCGGTCAACTTTGCGCTGGTGCTGGATCGTTCCGGTTCGATGGCAGGTCAGAAATTGACCAACCTCAAAACGGCTGCCAAGCTGGTCATCGACCGGCTCGGCGCGCAAGACCTGATCTCTGTTGTCATCTTCGACGAGACGGCTGACCTGGTCGTCCCCAGCCAGGCGGTGACAGACCCAGACGCCATCAAAGCCGCTATCGATAGAATCGATGAGCGCGGCGGCACGCGCATGTCATCAGGCATGGCGCTTGGCGTGCAGCAGTTGCAAGCCGGCATCAGCCCGGAGCGCGTCAGCCGGATGCTGTTGTTGACCGACGGTCAGACCTGGGAAGACCAGGCGGAATGCCAGAACCTGGCGGAGCAATCGCGGCAGATGGGGGTGCCGCTGAGCGTGCTTGGGCTGGGTGTTGGCGATGAAGGCAATTGGGACCCGCGCTTCCTGGAGGAGTTGGCGGAGCGCTCCGGCGGCGAATGGTACGCCGTGGACGTACCGGAGAAGGTCACCGGCATCTTCGCAGACACGCTGACCGCCATGCAGGGCACGGCGGTCACCAATGCCCATTTCACGTTGCGCATGGCAGCAGAGGTCAAATTGCGCAACGCCTGGCGCGCCGTACCAATGATCAGCCGGCTGGGTCAGCGCACCATCTCCGAGTGGGATGTGCAGGTATTCCTGGGCGATATCCAACATAAGACCGGACAAGCGGTGCTGCTGGACGTGCTGCTGCCAGCACGCGCTGAGGGTGCCTACCGTTTGTTTCAATGCGAAATCGCTTACGACGTCCCGGTCACCAACCTGACCGATCAACGCGCCGTGGATGACATCATCATCGACTATACCGCCAATGCCACCGCTGCTGCCCAGGTCAACCAGCACATGATGAACACCATCGAACGGGTGGTGGCTTTCAAGTTGCAAACCCAGGCGTTGGATGAAGCAATGGCAGGGCAAAGCGGCGCTGCCACCCAGCGCTTGCGCGCCTCTGCCACGCGCCTGATCGAACTGGGCGAAAGCGCCATGGCAGAACAGGCGCTGGAACAAGCCGACCAACTGGAAAAAAGCGGCAGCATGGACCAGGCTGTCGCGCAGAAAATGCGATACGATACCAAACGCCTGTTGGAGACCTTGCCAGAAGAACCAGACCAGCCCGGTGCGTGATCGTTACCGGGGAACGACCCATGCTAGCTCATATAGGAGGATGCCATGAATGATCTTTGTCCATCTTGCGGAACACCCACCGAGCCCGGCGCCATGTTCTGCGACAATTGCGGCGCAAAACTGGCGGCGCCCGCACCCGTGGCTGCACCTGCACCCCAATCGCCCAATACCCGCTTGTCCTGCCCCAGTTGCGGACACGGTAATATGCCCGGTTCGGTCTTCTGCGAGAATTGCGGTCAGGCATTGGAGCAAATACAAGCTGCACCACCTGCCCCGCCAGCACCCGTCCCCGCACCTCCACCGGCAGCCGCCTCCATCAGTGGGCAATTCATCGTGATCGATTCCAACATCACCATCCCGATCCCTGCCGGCAAGAGCGAACTGCTGCTGGGACGCGAAGATCCGGTCAGCCAGATCTTTCCGGAGATCGATCTGGACCAGCATGATGGGCTGAACAGCGGCGTCAGCCGCCGGCACGCCAAGGTCACACTGGAGAACGGTCAAACGATGCTGGAGGACCTCAACGCGGTCAACTACACCCACCTAAACGGTCAACGCCTTACCCCGGGTCAGAAATATCCCCTCAACAGCGGGGACGAACTCATGCTGGGTAAGTTACGCCTGCGCTACCAAGCCTGATCCGAGCGAGCAGCCAGGAACCACCGGTGGCGGTCGCTGCCTACCCTGGGAGCGGCGGTGTGCCAACCATCCGCAAATGATGACCATGACGCTGTCGCTTGCATAAGGAGAATCATCCATGCCCGTGATGTGCCCTAATTGCGCTCAAATGGTGGACGACAATGCTACGTTCTGCGATATGTGCGGCGAACGCCTGCAACCTGTCGGTGCGTCAACCCAATTCCCAGGCACACCCGTTGCGGGCGGCACCTGCCCAACCTGCGGGCAAGGCTACATCCCAGGCGAGATCTTTTGTAACAACTGCGGGGTGCAGTTGCCACCGGTAGCGATCGGAGCGCCGCCTCCCCCGGTGGCGGTGCCACCCGCCCCACCACCGCCCGCGCCAACCCCTGCGTACCAAACGCCGTCCACACCCGCTTTCGTGACCGGGTGGTTGGTCGTGATGACAACCAACGCCAATGTGGTCATCCCAGCGGGAAAGAACGAGGTGCTGATCGGGCGCGCCGATCCCACCAACCCGCCCACGCCGGATATCGATCTGACGCCACACGGCGGCGAACAGGCGGGCGTCTCCCGCCGTCACTGCCAGTTGGTCGCGGAAAGGAGCGATATATTCATCGTGGACCTGAACAGCACCAACCACACCTTCCTCAACCGCACCCGCCTGAACCCTGGTCAACGCTACGCTCTCAAAGACGGCGACGAACTGCGGCTGGGCAAATTGACACTCTTCTATCGGACATCCTGACATATATTGTGGAGTCAAGTCATGAGCGACACCTTAACCTGTCCAAATTGCGGAAAAACCATCCGGGCAGAAACACGTTTTTGCCCGGCGTGCGGCAAACCCATCACTACCCAGACCCCGGCGGCGCCTGAACCCGCAGTCGCGGCAGAGAACAAACCACAACAGGTTGCAACGCCGTTGGGTTCACCTAAAACCTCGCGCAGCGGTGGACCACGGCTGGTGATCCGCGAAGGCACCGAGCCGCAGCGGGAAGTGCCGCTGGGCGTCGATACACTGATCATCGGGCGCGATCCCAATGCCACCATCCCGATCGGGTTGCCTAGCCAATCCAACCCGGTTGGCATGCCGGATATCTCGCGCCGCCACGCCCAGATAACGCCGCAGGATAAGGGTTATGCTCTGACCGACCTGGGCAGCAAAAACGGCACCCGCCTGCGCGGTCGGGAACTGGCAGCCGACACTCCCGAACGGCTGCAACACGGCGATATCATCCGCATCGGTGATCCTTACGGCAATTCGGTCTCGTTGACCTACGAGGAGATCCCCGGCGCGGCTGTGCTGCCAGAGATGATCACCATCAGCGAGGAGCAACTGGCGAACCTTGAACGCATGACGATCGGGCGCGACCCACAAAGCAGCCTGCCGCTCGATTCGCCGCTGGTCTCTTGGCACCACGCCGAACTGGCGCGCAGCGACGGCGGCATCCAGATCACCGACCTAGGTTCCACCAACGGCACGTTCATCAACGGCAAAGCGGTGCAGCGCGCCATCCTCAAGCAGGGCGACCAGGTGCAAATCGGTCCTTATAAACTCTCCTACCAGCCCGGTGCGCTGGTCGCCGCAGTGCGCCAGGTGCGCCTGGATGGAATCAAGCTGCGAAAGACAGTGTCTACCAACAAAGGTTCAAAGGTGCTTCTGAACGATATCTCGCTGACCATCTTGCCGCGCGAATTCGTGGTGCTGGTGGGCGGCTCCGGCGCCGGCAAATCGACGCTGATCGACGCCCTCAACGGCTCACGCAGGGCGCAAGAGGGGCAGGTGCTGATCAACGGGAACAACCTATACAGGAATTATGACGCCTATCGCGGCGACATCGGCTACGTGCCGCAGTCCGACATCATCCACACGGCGCTGCCGGTGCGCAAAGCCCTGATGTACACCGCCAAGCTACGGCTACCGCCGGACACCTCCCAAAGCGAGATCGAACGCCGCATTGACGACGTGCTGCAAATGGTCAACATGACGCCGCAAAAGGACGTCATGATCTCCAGCCTGAGCGGCGGGCAGCGCAAACGGGTCTCGATCGCATCCGAGATGCTCTCCGACCCCAACTTGTTGTTCCTGGATGAGCCAACCTCCGGTTTGGACCCCGGTTTGGACAAGAAGATGATGCGCACGCTCAACGATCTGGCGGATACCGGACGCACCATCCTGCTGACAACCCACGCCACCTCCAACATCCTTGGCGCCTGTGACCATGTGCTGTTCCTCTCGCATGGACGGCTGGTGTATTTTGGTCCGCCACAAGCGGCGCTCAACTTCTTCCAGGCGGCGGATTTTTCCACCATTTACGCCAAACTGGAAACCCCCCAGCAGGCTGAAAAGGAGGCGGACAGATTCGAACAGTCGGATGAATACCACGACTACATCCAGAAACGGCAGCAGGAATTACCCCAACCGGAAGCCGGCACCGCGCCCAGGCAGAAACGCAAACGCCTTACCCGGCAGGCTTGGCTGCGGCAGCTTTTCATTCTCTCACGCCGCTACCTGGATCTGATCCTCAACGACCGTTTTAGTTTGTTCGTGCTGCTGGCAGTCATGCCGATCATCGCGGTATTCCTGGTCTTGACAATGAACCGCATGAGCTTGGTGGGGGATTCCGAACGTGTCATCCGCGAGATCGTACGCGCCGAAGGGTCATACGCCATCGCGCCGGACGCTCAACGGCTGATCCTGATGATGGCACTTTCGGCGGTGCTTTTGGGCGTCTTTGCCGCTGCCTTCGAGATCGTGAAGGAGCGCCCGGTCTACCAGCGGGAAAGGATGATCAACCTCAGCATACCTGCCTACCTGGGTTCAAAGTTGGTGGTGCTCTCCGCATTTGGGATCGTCCAGTGCCTGGCTTTACTGGCGGTGATCGCCATCAAGGTGCAATTCCCAAAACAGGGCATCATCATGGCGCCCTTCCTGGAGATGTACATCACGTTGGTGCTGGCGCTGGTCTCCGGAATCGCCACCGGCTTGTTCATCTCCTCACTGGTCAAGAGCAGCAACACAGTCATCTATCTGGTGCTGCTGATGTTGTTCGTCCAGATGATCTTCTCAGGCGCCTTGTTCCCCCTGCCGGATGCCATCAACCAGCTCTCCGCGCTCACATCCACCCGCTGGACGGTGGAGGCGCTGGGATCCACCGTCAACATGTCGCGCCTGAATGACCTGGGACAGGTATTCATCAAAACATTGGACACCACCATCGGTACGCGGATGGTCTTTCGCATCAGCTACGCCGCCACACCTGCCCACCTTTGGCAAACCTGGGGCATTCTGTTGGGTTTCACGGTGGTATTTCTGGTCGCCACCGCAATCGTTCTCAAACGCCAGGATAGGCATTGATCGAGGAGCATGCGATGAGAATCCGTACCGCCGCAAAAACCCATCCCGGCATGGTGCGTGAACTGAACGAGGATGCCATCTTCAGCCAGTCCATCACCACCACCGACGGCACCCCGCTGGCGTTGCTGGTGGTATGCGACGGGATGGGCGGGCACCTGGGTGGAGAACTCGCCAGCCGTTGGGCAATCGAGTCCATCAAGAGCGAATTCAAGGACCTTTTTTCACTGCCAGATTCCCACAGGACGGTGCAACTGAGCGACGCCGAGATCCACGCCGCGCTCAACCCGGATCAACCCCACCCGACCGCCCTTCTGCCCGCCAGCGAACTCTTCCAACGCATCGACCGAGCGGTGAAGAAAGCCAACCAAGTGGTATACACTTATGCGCAACGAAAACCGGCTGAGGCTGCCGACGCAGGCACCACGCTAACCCTGGCGTTGGTGAGCGACGACCTGGCGTTGATCGCCAATGTTGGCGACAGCCGCACCTACCTGGTGCGGGACGGCAAACTCATCCAACTTACGCAGGATCACTCGCTGGTCGCCAGTCTGGTCGCCGCCGGTCAGATCAAACCAGGGGATATTTATTCTCACCCACAACGCAATATCATCTTCCGCTCGTTGGGCTCGAAGAACGAGGTCAGTGCGGATATCAGCGAGCAGCCTTTGCAGCCCGGTGACACATTGATGTTATGCTCGGATGGGTTATGGGAGATGATCCCCAACAACCGTCACATCCTCAAGATCATCCAACACGCCGCGAGCCTCGAGCAAGCCTGCGAGAAGCTCATCCAAGCAGCCAACGCCGGCGGCGGGGATGACAATATCAGCGTCATCCTGGCATCCTTCGATTGACCCAGGTGCGCGACTGTATCTTGAAATCTGACCGAACTTTGACAATCGTATCAGCCGCACAACCGGCGGCGGGGCAACCAGCCTGCCGGCACAGTGATCAACTTGACCAGGAGGCGTTTTGCCAGGACATTGCAACCTTTGTGGCAGGCACATCAGCGACAGCGGATATTTTCTGCATCACCCGCGCTGGTGCGGTGATCGCAGCCTGCGCGTATGCGTGCAATGTTACCGACATAACCCGCGTTGCCAGTTGTGCGGCATGCCGCTGCCCGGCAACGCCATCGATGGGCTTTGCCCGACCTGCCGCCAACACCTGCTGATTTGCATCGGTTGCAGCTTACCCATCACCACCCGGCGCTATTTCACCATCAATGGCGCCGGACCCTACTGTGAGCGGTGCAGGCAGCAGCCACCGATCTGCGATGTTTGCGGCGGAGCACTGGGCGAAAAACGCTGGCAGCTCTCGGATGGTCGGTTGTTCTGCGACGCCTGCTACCTCACGACGATCAACGACCCCTCGGATGCGGCTGACCTGTACCAGCAGGTTCGTACCTGGCTGGCAGACAAACTGGGTTTATCATTGAACGTGCCCACCAGCCTGACGCTGGTGGACCGCAACCAACTGGCGCATGTGCTGGCAGAGCAATCCGACCAGCCGGTCGATCCGCCCGACCGCACGTTGGGTATCTATACCCGCCGCGGCGTAAAACGCGGGATCTACCTGCAAACCGGTCTGCCACGCGCGCTGTTCCGCCAGGTGACCGCCCATGAACTGGCGCACGCCTGGCAAGGTGAAAATTGCCCGCTGCTGCAGAATGCCCTGGTGCGCGAGGGTTTTGCGGAGTGGGTGGCATATAAGTGTATGCAAGACCAGGGTGACCCGGCGCAGCAGCACTTGATGGCGCAACGTAGCGACATCTACGGTCAGGGGCTGCGCTGGGCATTGAACCTGGAACTGAAACATGGCGCACAGGCTGTGATCGCAGCCTGCCGCCAGACGAACTGACGGAACGCGGATGGAACTTGAACTGAGGTGCCAATTTCTCTCACCCAAGATCCAGGCTTCTTCGCAAGCCCGGCTGGTCTACCTATCGCTTGAAGTGCTGCCCGGCAGCGCTGCGGTAGCGCTGCCGCTCGACGTTAGCCTGGTGATCGATTGCAGTAATTCGATGCACATCCTGATGGTCAGTAATGATGCGTTCAACCAACTGGCGCGCACAGGGCAGATCATGGAAGTGATAAATGACGGTGTACCCGCCTGGCGCATCCGCGCCGGCGATGACCGCATCGTGAGCAAGTTCCCGCGCCGCATCGATTTCGTCGCCAGCGCGCTGAAACAGATCGCCGAGCAGTTGCGCCCGATCGATCATTACGCGCTGATCGCTTTCGCCGCCAGCGCCAGAACCCTCATACCAAACACGCCCGGGACGGAACGCCAGCGGTTGTACCAGGCAGCCGGTCAACTGGAGCGGTTACAGCTCGGCGATGAGACCGAAATGGCGGATGGTTTGGCGTTGGGTTTGGAGGAACTCTCCACCCACGAGGTACCTGGCAATGCCAAGCGCGTCATCCTGCTGACCGATGGCTACACCCGCAACGTCGCCCAGTGCTACCAATGGGCAGAGCGCGCCAAACCCAGGGGGGTGGCGTTGAGCACCCTGGGCATTGGCAATGATTTCAATGAAGACTTACTGATCCCACTGGCTGATGCCAGCGGGGGTCACGCCTACTACGTGGAAAAACCGGAAGACCTGCCCGATATCCTACACCAAGAGCTCGGTATCGCCCTATCGATCACCTGCCGGGCAATGACGGTCCAATTGCAATTGGCGTCCAACGTGACATTGCGGCGCATCCACCGTGTGCTACCGGGCGTCGCGCGCCTGGAGCCAGGCGCCAACCAGGACGGCAGTTACACCATACCCCTGGGCGACCTGGAAGCGAGCGCGCCGCCTGCGCTGCTGCTGGAACTGGTACTGCCAGCGGTCAAACCTGGACCATACCACCCAGGTCAGGTAGCGATAAGTTGCGAGGATGCCTCCCAGCCAGGCAGCCGGATCACACATCGCCAAGTATTGGCGCTGCAGGTGGAAACAGATGTTGTGGAAGATCGCCAACCGGGCATTGCAAAAATGGTGCAGAAGGTCGCGGCGTATGAATTGTGCACGCGCACGCTGGCAGAAGCGACCGCACAAGACCGCAGCAATGCCACCCGCAAGCTGCAAACGGCAGCCACCCGCCTATTGGACATGAACGAACCCAGCCTGGCGGGCATGCTGCTGCGGCAAGCGGAAGCGTTGGAACAGCGCGGGCAGGTCGATGCCACCATCACCAAACGGCTGCGCTATGACACCCGTAGCGTAGCGATAGCGGGCACAGCAAGGGCAGGTGAGTCATGAACTGCCCCCAATGCAACCGCCAAATTCGATCGCTCTCCAAGTTTTGCCCGGGATGTGGTCTGGACTTTAGCACCTACATCCGATTGTGTCCGTCCTGCGGCAAACAGGTCAGATTGCAATCCTTCTTCTGCCAGCACTGCGGCGCGAACATGATCAATGCCCCCAGCACGGCGGTAGGTCCGGCACCGGTGATGCCTGCCACCCCCCCGCCGAACATCCAATTGCCCAGCGGGGTCGTGACTTCCTGTCCATCCTGCAAAGCGCCCGCCCAACCCGGCGCCAAATTCTGCCGCAACTGCGGAAAATCGTTGGTAAAACCCTGCCCGGTGTGCCAGCGACCCAATCGCATCCAATCGGTCTTCTGCGCCCATTGCGGCGCCAGTATTGGCGGCAAGAAGGTCGAACAGACCTACGATACCGGGCGGCTGCCGCCTAATTCGCATCTCAAGGAGCGCTACCTGGTGATCCGCAAGATCGCCCAGGGCGGCATGGGCGCCATCTACCTGGGCACCGACACGGTCGTGCTCGGCACCAAGCTGGCGATCAAAGAGATGAGTTACGCCCCACTCGGTGCGCTAAAAACCGAATTACGAGCGAACACCAAGTTCAACCTGGAGGAAAGCTTCCAGCGCGAATTCGAGATCCTGCGTGATTCCGTGCACGTCAACCTGCCACGCGCCTATGATTTCTTCGTCGAGAAAGACCGCCCGTACATCGTGATGGAATTCATCGATGGCGAGGATTTCGAGAAGAAACTGGCTGCGCTCGGCGCGGATGAACACTTCCAGGAAGCAACCGTCATCAACTGGGCACGTCAACTGTGCGACGTACTGGATTACCTGCACATGCAGCAGCCACCCATCATCTACCGCGACCTCAAACCAAGCAATGTGATGGAAACCAACGGGGAGCAAACCCTGAAACTGATCGACTTTGGCATTGCCCGCTTTTACAAACCCGGCAAAAAGGGCGATACCGTTCGTTTTGGCACCTACGGATACCTGGCGCCAGAGGCGCTGAGCAACGCCGGGCAGACCAACCCGGTCACCGATGTCTACGCGCTGGGCGCCCTGCTGCACCAGTTGTTGACCAACATCGACCCCTGCGACAACCCAATGAACTTCACCCCCATCCGCCAGATCAACAGCGGCGTTTCACAACGGGTCGAACGCGCCATCCTGCGCGCCGTCGAGCCTAACCCCGCCCGCCGCCCGCAATCCGCCCGCGAGATGTTGGAAGAGCTGACCGGCAGGAAGATCACCTTCAGCAACCGCAAAGCGCCCGCACCCATTTCGGCGGCGCAACCTGCCGCCCACCCCGGCGCAACCCAACCCACCCAGCCGGCAGCGGTTGCACCGACACCCTTCATCCCATCAAAACCTGCCCCGGCTGTCCCTGCCAGAATATCGCCCCCCATCAGCATATCGACAGGAATCGTCGACCTGGGAAGCCTGCCAAAGGGACGCCAACTGACCGGCGGCGGCTTCAACATCACCGCCCAGCCCAATATCAACGTGCAGGTCATTTCGACCGATGACTGGCTGCAGGCAGCGCCGACCCAGTTCAACGGCAACGGTCAGCCAGTCGCGATCACCCTGCAAGTCGACACCAGCCGCCTGCCTTACGGTCACCCACGGTTGGGCGCGCCAGGGAGCAAAGCACCGTTATTATTGAGACCATTATTCGCTTACATCAACACCCACTTGCAATTGGTGCCCGGCTATGGCAGCCAAAGCGGCGAAATCTACGTCCATACCCAGGGCAATGACCCCTTGCGGGTGCAGGTAGCGCTCAAGGTGTTGGCACCCGGCGCGCTGACGCTGCTTGGCTGGCTGCTGGCATTGGGAATGATGCTGACCGAACTGGCTTTTTTGATCTCACCAGTCATTTTCCTGTTATCTATGAATTAGGAGCGAATTTTGACGGATATCGCTTGCAACCAATGCGGCACAAAGAACCGGAACGGCACCCAGTACTGCCGAAAATGCGGTGCGCCACTGCCGCCCGCGACCCAAGAGACGAGGGAGCAAAACAGCGCGCACAGCACGCTGACCTTGCAAAGGCTGGTGGATAGCGGCGCCAAATTACTCACGCCGATCATGGCTGCCATCGAGAACACCCTCGCACCCAAATCCACTGCTCCCAAAGAACCTCCCAACCGGCAGACTGCCCCGGTGGCGCCGGTGGCTGCGCCTGCTCCCGTTCACCCACGCAACCGTGGCGACAAGATCAGCCATTTTGTGGTCACCCAGACCATCACCAGCCCGCGTTCTCCTTACGTGGTGTACTATCAGGCATTCATGCCGTACTGTAAAAAATGCCGCAAGGCGCGCATGGATGACGGCAGCCAGGTTTGCACCACCTGCGGCACACCCTATGAAAGCGTCATCATTCGCCATTCGACCCCATCACGCCTGCCGGGTAATGACGCGAACCGCGATCACATTCGCCTGCTCTCACAACAAAATATGCCCGGCATTCTTCCCATGGACAACCTGTTCGAACTGGACGGCGAGCAAGTGCTGGTGTTCACCAAAAAGTTCAAGCAGTGGCGCCCACTGGATTCGATCCCGCTGCCGCAACCGCCGGAATTGGTGGTCGCCTGGTGCACCCAGTTGGGATACGCCCTGGTCTCTTTGCACACCCGCTCGATGACCCTGATCGCCGGCGAACCGGTCGATATCCGTTCGATGATCATCATCAGCGAGAACCAACAGGCGCTCTTCACCGACCTGACAACCGTGGCACGCGGGCAGCCGGATGAGCAGTTCAGACAGGCGCGCAAAGCCGATATCCGCGCGCTGGGTCGCCTGATGTACTTACTGACCACCGGCAAGGAATTGCGCGCATCTTCCGCGGATGCACCAGCCAGCATTCGTCCGATCATCGAGCACGCCCGCCTGGGGAAATACGGCAACGTGGACGAAATGCTTTACGACCTCCAATCCAAACCGCCGGTGGAACTCAACCGCAGCCTGCGCCAGACGGTGGGTTACGCCACCCACCTGGGGCTCAAGCGCAAGAACAACGAGGATTTCGTTGGCGTCTATTCGCTCGGCATGGCACAGACGCCGGTCATGCCGCAGTTGGGACTCTACCTGGTGGCGGACGGCATGGGCGGCTACGCCGTCGGCGAAAAAGCCAGCGACCTGGTAGTACGCACCATCGTCGGCAAGATGCAGGAACTGCAAGCCGCGCCAGCGCTCAAGGGGGTCACACGACCACTCTCGCAAGCCAAGACCGCCGGCGATATTCTGGCGGTAGCCGTCCAGCAAGCCATCAAACTGCTATACGAGACGCGTAAAACCGCCACCAGCGGCAACCAGCGCGGCACCACGCTGACCGCCGCACTGATCCAGGGTGAAGCCGCAACCGTCCTCAACGCCGGCGACAGTCGCACCTACTTACTGCGCAATAAAAAGCTACAGCAGATCACGAAGGATCATTCGCTGGTCGCCAGCCTGGTTTCCGCCGGCATCATCACACTGGAGGAAGCACGCAGCCACCCCCAACGCAATCAAATCTACCGCAACCTGGGCGAAAAGCCCTATGTGGAACTGGATATCTTCAACCAGATGTTGTTGCCGGAGGACAGCCTGTTGCTGTGCTCGGATGGTCTTTGGGAAATGCTGCGTGACGAAGCCATGGAACACATCCTCAACACCAGCAGCAGCCCCCAAGTTGCTTGTGATGAACTCGTCCAAACCGCCAATGCGGCAGGCGGCGAGGATAATATCAGCGTTATCGTAATTAGAATGGAATGACCCAATCGATCGGAGGTAGAGATGTCCAACGCGCTTCAATTATCCGCCCTGTGCAACCGCCAGAACGTGCCCGTTCTGGAACAACCGCAGTTGATCTACGTCCTGGCAGAAGTAACCCCCGGCAGCACCATCGCCAACGTGCGTCTGCCTTTGAACTTCACGCTGGTGCTGGACCGCAGCGGTTCGATGGCGGGCGAAAAGCTGGAAACCATGCGCGAAGCGGTCAAAGCCATCATCGACCAGCTCTCACCTTCGGACGTGATTTCCATTGTGACCTTCGAGAACAAGACCCAGGTGCTGGTTCCGGCGCAATCCGCCGCAGACCGGGCAGGGCTTAAAGGCATGGTGGATAACATCAAGGATGGCGGCGGCACCGTGATGGCACCAGCCATCCGCGAAGGTCTTAACCAGGTTTCGCAGTTTGCCTCCCCAGCGTACATCAGCCGCATAGTGCTGTTGACCGACGGCGAAGCCACCGATAAATTTGAAGCCTCCATGCACGAAGCCGACAACGCCGGCGCGCGCGGTATCCCCATCATCGGTATGGGATTCGGCAGCGACTGGAAAGAGGACTTCTTGCAGGAAGTTGCCGATCGTTCCTGGCTTTCTTCACCGGGCAGCGATGCCGGGAGGGTTGAATTCATACGCGACCCCGGCAGCGCGCTGCAAGTCTTCCAGGAAGTGTTACAGTCGATGCACGTGGTTGCCCAGGATGTCACCGTCAACGTCCGAATGGTGCAGGGACTGGAAGCCCGCCGTGTCTGGCAGGTGGTGCCGTTGATCAAAGAGATGGGCACCACCGCCATTCAAGGACGTTCGGTGGTCATCCCGGTGGGCGACCTGGAACAAGGGGGCGCAGCCTACATGGTAGAAATGATGCTGCCGCCGCGACCTGCCGGGAATGTGCGCATTGCCCAGGTGGATGCAGCCTACAACCTGCCGCAATCCGGACCACAACGTGAAGCGGTTGATTTGGTGATCAATTTCACCCACGATGCCAGCCTGGCAGGGCAACTCAACGGGCACGTCATGAATATCGTCGAGAAGGTGACAGCCTTCCGGCTGCAAACCCAGGCGTTGCGGGATGCCGAAATGGGCAACGTCTCCGGCGCCACCCAACGCCTGCGCCAGGCAGTCACCATGCTGATCAACCAGGGTGAGCATGACCTGGCGCAACAGATGGAAGCCGAAGCCCGCAACCTGGAAGAGGGTAAGGGCATCTCCGGCGACGGCGCCAAAACGATCCGCCTGACCAGCCGCAAGACCGTGCGTTTGGATGATTGAGGCTTCCAACAGAACTGAGATTCCACCGACTGGTCAAGCAACGGAAGCGGTGGTCTAATCAGAGGATGATGAACGAAACACTGCAATTCACCGTGCAAGCCAACCGGCAAGTCCTACCGGTGTTGAACCAGCCGCAGATGCTGTACCTGCTGCTCGGCATCACCCCTCCGCAGCAGGCTGAACGCCTGCCGCTAAACTTTGCGATCGTGCTGGATGCCAGCGCCTCCATGAAGGACGAGACCATGGACATCGTCAAGGATGCCGTCCGGCGCGTCATCGATTTGCTCGCACCCGAAGATTACGTCACCATCATCCAATTTGCCACCAACGCCACCGTCATCATCCCCAGCCAACCGGCACAAGACAAAGACCGGCTGAAAAAGCACGTTGCGGATATTCAGGTGGGCGGCGGCACCCAGATGGGCACCGGGCTGCGCAAGGCGCTGACGGAACTTGAGAAACACGCCTCACCCGAACGCGCCGCTCGCATCATCCTGCTGACCGATGGTGCCACCTCCAACGAACGCACCGCGCAAGCATTGGCGGATAAAGCCGGCGCGGCAGAGATCATGATCTACGGACTGGGTTTAGGAGCGGATTACGATGAAGCCTTCTTGCAGGACATCACCGACCGCAGCCTGGGGACGCCACGCAGCGGGTTGGGTTACCACAACTACATCCGCACGGTGGATGAAGCCGGCGCCATCTTCCAGGAGACCTTCCAGGTCATGCAGAGCAGTTTGCGTGAAACCACGTTGACGATGCGCCTGGTAGCCGAGCTGGAATGTCGTTCGGTCTTCCAAGTCTATCCCCAGATGGTGGATCTCGGCAGCCGCCCCATCCAGGGGCGCGCCGTAGTCATCCCAGTGGGCGACCTGCCCGCCGGCGGGGTGCACTACCTGGTGGAGTTGTTGGTTCCGCCCCGACCCGCCGGATTGGTACGGCTGGTACAGGCGGATACCTCGTATACCCAACCTGGCGCCGGGTTCCAGCGCCAGCCGCTGGATGTCATCATCGAATTCAGCCACGACCAGCAAGCCGTGCTGCGTTCCAACCCTAATGTGGTCAACATCATTCAGCAGGTCAACGCCTTCCGCCTGCAGCAGGACGCCATGCAAAGCGTCAGCCGCGGCGATACGGGAAATGCCACCCGCCAACTGCGCCAGGCGGTCACCATCCTGATCGGTCAGGGGCGGACCGAATTGGCAGACGAAATGGCGCGCCAGGCTGAGAACCTGGAGCAAGGCAAGGAACTAACCAGCGAGGGCATCAAGACCATCAAAGTCGGCGGCAGCAAGACAGTGCGCCTGACTGACCTGGATAACCAATGACAGCGACCCGCAGAGCCGTGCTTCTCCTGCCGGTTGTGATGATGAGGAGCAACATATGAAAAAGTTATTACTATCCGCCTTGCTGATCCCCCTGCTGCTGTTGCAAGCCAGATACATCGTAACCATCGGTCAGGTGGACGTTTCCAACCTGCCGGATGTGACGGTGTTCGTCAATGTCACGGATGACGCCGGCAACCCGATCACCAGCCTGCAACAGTCGGATTTTTCACTCAGCGAGGACGGCAAGCCGGTGGAGATCACCGAATTCGCCGGCATCGGCGAATCACGCCCGGTGGATGTGGTCTTCGTCTTCGATACCACCGGCTCGATGGATGAGGAAATACAGGGTGTGATCAACTCGTGTATCGATTTCGCCGAAGCGTTGGAAGCTTCCGGGCGCGATTACCGCCTGGGTCTGGTGACCTTCGGCGATGGTATCCGCGGGGTTTATAACAGGGATGGCAGCCTGACCGCAGATGTCAACCAGTTCAAAGAGTGGGTCTCATCGCTGATCGCCAACGGCGGCGCGGATGACCCGGAGAACTCCTTCGGCGCACTCAAGCAGGCATCACAAATGATCTTTCGCACCGATTCGCAAGTCATTTTCATCCATATCACCGACGCGCCGGCGCACGAATACGGCGACTCACCCGACGACGGGCAACTGTTCGACGACCCCGACCTGACCTACGAACGCACCCTGGCACTGCTACAGGCTCCGCGGCAGATCACGGTCTACGCGGTCACGCTGAACGACTCCAATTTCCGCAAATTGGCAACGGAGACCGGCGGGCGTTTTTACGATATCGACGCCAACCCGGACTTCACGGATATCATCGATACGATCGGCACCACCATCGCCACCCAATACCGCATAACTTACACCACCCCGCGCCCGGATTTCGACGGCACCCGCCGCAACATCGAAGTGCGAGTGGGCGAGAGCGCCGGCATAGGCGGTTACCTGGAACCCCACCTGATCAACCTGCGCTCCAACCTGCTGGTGGGTCTGCTGTGTCTGATCCCACTGATCGCCGCCCTGGTCATACCGCTGGCTGGCAGGCTCATCTTTCGCAAACAACCGGCGGCGGCACCTGCCAGCGTTGCCCCCCCCGTGCCGTATGCGCCATCTCCGGTTGCGCCAGCGCCTGCCGTACCCACGGCGCTGTCACCCGGCTCAGCGCCAACCGCTGTGCAGAACCTGTGCCCACAGTGCGGCAGACCAGTGCGCGCCAACGCCAAATTCTGCGCTGCTTGCGGCACGAGCATCGCGGAGGTGCCCGCCAGCCAGGCTGCGACAGTCGCCACGACAGGGAACACCTGCGCCAGGTGCGGCAGCCCAGTACGCGCCGGCGCCAAATTCTGCCCGAATTGCGGTTCGAGACAGTGAACAAGAGGCTATCGACATGACAAAAGCATGGCAAATCTACTATAACGCGGTACTGGGCGCCATTGGCGGTCTACTGGGCTGGCTGATCATTGGTCAAATTCCGACCGGCGATTGGGATGTCCACCTTGCAAATGCAGTATCCGGGCTGGTCATTGGTCTATTCATTGGCGGCTCGATCGGCGCGGTGGAAGGTCTGTTCGTCAAACGCTCGGTCGGGCGCACCCTGTTGGGCGTGCTGGGCGGCGCCTTCGCCGGCGCCTTGAGCGGCGCGCTCGGTCTGCTGCTGGGCGGTCTGGCGTTCGTCTTGCTTGGCGAGCTGTTGGGAGATGCCAGCCTGTCACTGGGCAGCCTCAACATCAACCTGGGATTGCTGCTGGCGCGCATGCTCGGCTGGATGGCGCTGGGGCTGTTCCTGGGGCTCGGTCAGGGCATCCTCAGCCTACGCATCAAACGCGCCTCATTCAGCCTGCTGGGCGGCACGATTGCAGGGTTGGTGGGCGGCGCAGTCTACGAGGTGCTGACGCAACTCTTCATCCAACAATCCGGCGAAATCCAGGTCTTTCTATCCGCAGTGGCTTTGGTATTGATCGGCGTTGCGCTTGGCGGTATCATCGCCGCCACGGTCGAACTCGCCAAGGATGCGCGCACCATCGTCCTGACCGGTCGTCGCGCCAACACCGAAGTCTCGATCATCGGCAAAGCCACCCTGGGCTCCTCCGACGCTTGCGATATCTATATCCCCGATGAAGGGGTCGAAAAGCAGCACGGGATACTGGAAAAACGCGGCGACTCCTTCGTGCTGATCAATAACGGTCACAGCCAACCCATCTCGGCAGGTGGTAAAGTGATCCCACCAGGCGGCAGCCAGCGATTGGACGACGGCATGATCATCACCGTGGGCGCCGTGCAATTGAAGTTCCGCGTC
Source organism: Anaerolineae bacterium (assembly GCA_013177815.1). Classification (GTDB taxonomy): domain Bacteria; phylum Chloroflexota; class Anaerolineae; order Anaerolineales; family Anaerolineaceae; genus JABLXM01. Next base: position 34,429 of record JABLXM010000009.1, read on the forward strand.
AAATGAACAACTTCGATCGACTGATCGTGAACTGGATAAACAAACATTAGACCATTGACCGATCCAATGATGACACACCATATCGAACGCTTTCATGCTCAAGGAGGATACCATGGCTGTCACCTGTCCCAAATGCGGTAAGCCGGTCCGTCCGGGTTCGAAATTCTGCAGCAAATGCGGCGCGGAGATGCCCGGGACTTTGCCACTTTCCAAAATGGCGCAACCAGCGCCGCCAACGCCGCCCGACCTGGGCGCCTGCCCGCACTGCGGTAAACCGATCCGCCCGGGCGCCAAATTCTGCCCTAACTGCGGCAAAGGGATCGCTGCCGCCGAGGCGCCAGCAGCGCCGCCGGCGACGGATGGCACCGCGAGCACACCCCAGCCCCCCGCGGCGCCGGCGGCGGAGCCAGTGCCGCCCGCCCCCCAGGTCAAGACGACGCCCCAGCCGGCGGCGGGTGCGCCGCCCAAAACCGGCGCCGAAGCTGCCCGCGGCAAACATCCTGGCGGCAAGAAATGGCTGCTGCTGGTCATCGCGGGCATGCTGCTGCTCGCCTGCCTGGCGCTGATCATCACCGCCTTCTTCCTGCGCGACCAGTTGCCCATCCCCTTCCTGCAAAACGCCACCGAAACGCCCACGGTTACCGCCACTGCAACCGAAACGATCACCCCCACGCTCGAACCCAGCTCCACCAGCACCGCCATTCCAACCCACACCGTCACGGTTGCGCCAACCGCAACAGCCACACCGGCGGTGACCGGCACCGAAACCGCCGGGACCACCGCACCCGAAGCGCCAGCGGCGTTGTTCGAGGATGATTTCGCCGCCGGCTGGGAGAAGAACTGGATCGCCTGGGGAGCGCCGCCGGTGGTGGGCGGCGAATCAATCTCGCTTTCACTGGAGAGCGCGGCTCTCAACGACGCCGGCATCGCCACCCGTGAGACGATAGCGATCGAAGAAGGCGTCACATTCGAATTTTCTATCAAATTGAACGGCACCAGCCCGCAGGACGTGATCTTCTTCGATTGGAGCGCCGGCAAGGAAAGCCGCAAAGCGGGCGATCCGCCGGGGACCATTCACGCCCAAATCGGCGCGGGCGTAATGCAGCTTGGTGTGGCAGACTCGGCTGACACCTACAAAAGTTGTGCTCCCAAACCGTTCTCTGGCGTCGATGTCCATATCTACCAGATCACCATCGAACCGGATTGGCGCTTGGTCTTCAAACAGGACGGCAAGGAAGTGTGCGCGCTGCAAGCCGAACCCTACACGGGCAGCGCAGTGCCAGCCGGCATTCTCTCGTTCACCGGTCGCGGCACGCTGGACGATATCCGCGTTGACAAGGACGAACGATGACGCGCATTGCGCCTGATTTGACCA
>JABLXM010000090.1 GCA_013177815.1 Anaerolineae bacterium
GTGAAAGTCGTATACCAAAAAGCGATGACGGCGCACTGGATGCTGTTGGGCATCTATATCATCATCGCCATCGTTATAGCTACACGAAAAGACATGGCGGCGTTATGGCGCGCCGTGCAGCGCGGCGGCTGGTACACGATCGGGTTGACGGGATTCATCCTGGCAGCGGTGGCGATCAGTTTCAACACGTTGTTCACACTTTTCCATTCGCTGTTCTTCGAGGGCGATAGCTGGATATTTCTGTGGACAGACACTTTGATCCGGCTGTTTCCGCCGCGCTTCTGGCAGGATGCTTTCATTGGTGTGGCAGGGATCACCCTGCTGCTGGCTGTGCTGGCAATCGTGGGCGGCGGGCGGCTGGCTGCGCGGTCAAGCCGGCGGGTGAACTTTTCGTAGGACGAGCGCGCCATCCTCGATCATCGCCGGCATGGCGAAATCAAACCGATCCAGTTCCAGGCACAACTCGACATCGAGCCGTAAATCAGCCAATAATTCTTCCCCATATAGCTGCCAACGCGCCAAACATTTGCGGGATTCGAGAAACAAGGCGGCAACATCCGCCGACCGTCCCATGAGCCGGGAACCAAGGTAATTGGCACAAGCAGCATCTTCCTCCGCCGGACCATCTTGACCCAAAGACCAACCACTGGAGACCAACCCAACCTCAGCCGGCTGGCTCATTTTCATATATCGGACGGTCGCTTCCGCCACTACGAAACTGGCAGCCAGCAGCATCGGCGCTCCCTGACACAGTAACATCGCACGGGTGCCGGCAGTGGTACGCTGGATGAGCGTAACGCCTGAAAAATCGATGTCTTTGATCTGGACAGGCGAATTCCAATAATCAAATCCCTCGACCGGGTAACCGCGGTCCTCACCGATGATGCGCGCACTCCCATATTTCGATTTGACGCGAAAGGCATCCGTCAACTCGCGCACCAGGATCACCTTCTCCGCACCCTGCGAGAGGGCATAAGCCGCCGTGGTGAACGCCCGGCAAACATCGATGACCGCCACCGGATAGGCGGCGGTGCCCGGCATATGGAACGGGTCGAATTTGTGTACCAACAAGCGGCTGGTATCCTTATTTGCTTTTTGCCTGGTTGGCAACCGACAAGATGGCTTTGGCGACCGCTTCCGGGTCACCCAGATAGTAATGCTTAATGGGTTTGAGGTTCTCGTCCAACTCATACACCAGCGGCACCCCGGTGGGGATGTTCAGACCCACGATCTCGTCATCCGGGATGTCATCCAGGAACTTGACCAGCGCTCGCAGACTGTTGCCGTGGGCGGCAATAATGACACGTTTGCCGGACCTGACCATCGGGGCGACGGTCTGGAGCCAGAAAGGCAGAAAACGGGCGACAGTATCCTTGAGGCACTCGGTGAAGGGTATATCTTTGGGATCCAGCGAGGCATAGCGGGGATCAAAGCCCGGATAACGTGGGTCTGAACTCTGCAATGCGGGCGGTTGGACATCATAGCTGCGACGCCAAAGTTTGACCTGGTCGTCGCCGTACTTTTCCGCAGTTTCAGCTTTGTTCAATCCCTGCAACGCACCATAATGGCGTTCATTGAGACGCCAGGAATTGACGACCGGGATCCACATCAGATCCATTTCATCCAACGCCAGCCACAAAGTGCGGATGGCGCGCTTGAGAACCGAGGTGTAGGCGATATCGAAGATGAAGCCGGCTTCCTTCATCAATTTGCCCGCATTTTTTGCTTCGGCAATGCCCTGCTCCGAGAGATCGACATCGGTCCAGCCGGTAAAGAGGTTTTCCTTATTCCAGACCGATTCACCATGTCGCAACAACATCAACGTATACATTTGCTTTCTCCTTACCAGATATCTCAAATCATGCACCGAGGAATCATTCAAACAATCAATTATTATCATGAACGAAGCGAAGCATCTCGTGTGATGATGAGAGACTCTTCGCTTCGCTCACTGACCTGACTGCCACACCGTCCAGTTGTCCTGCAAGGGCAGGCAGGTGACAAGTTATTTTATGAACAACCCCTGCGTTAGATCATCAAAGCCGATGGTGCATTAATCTAGCGCACGGCAGGCGGATTTTCCGCATCAGCCGAAACATCGAAGATGTGGAAGTTATCCATGTTGAAGAACAACTGGCGCTTTTCTTCAATTTTGAAGCGGGTGCGTGGATCGACGCGCGCAACGAAATTGTTCTTTCCGCTGATCATGTAGAGGAAAATTTCGTTACCCATCAATTCGGTGACGTCAACCTTGGCTTCGACCGGGGCAGCGTGAATGCCAGGCGGGGCGAATTCGGGATTGTGGATATCCTCCGGACGAATACCAAAAATGACTTCTTTACCTGCCAATGGTTCATAGACCTTCAGTTTGTGATCCGGAATCTTGACGGCGAAATCATCGGTATCGACAAAGAGGTTCTGACCATCCTTCTTGATGCGGGCGGTGAAGAAGTTCATGGCAGGTGAGCCAATGAAGCCGGCGACAAAGAGATTGGCGGGCTCGTCATAGAGCTTTTGGGGAGTATCCAACTGCTGCAACAGACCCTTGTTCATGACGGCAATACGGGAAGCCATGGTCATGGCTTCGGTCTGATCGTGGGTCACGTAAATGAAGGTAGTTTGCAACCTCTGGTGAAGGCGGCTGATCTCGGCGCGGGTCTGGACGCGCAGTTTGGCATCCAGGTTCGAGAGAGGCTCATCGAACAGGAAAACCTTTGGTTCACGCACAATAGCGCGACCCACAGCCACGCGCTGGCGTTGACCGCCGGAGAGTTCGCGCGGGCGACGTTTGAGGAGGTGCTCGATACCCAGTGTCTTAGCTGCCTCTTCAACGCGAGTCTTGATCTGATCCTTGGGAACACGGCGCAACTTGAGCCCAAATGCCATATTATCGAACACGGTCATGTGCGGGTAAAGCGCATACGACTGGAATACCATGGCAATATCGCGGTCCTTGGGAGCAATATCGTTGACCACCTGGTCGCCGATGAGGACTTCACCGGCGGTGACTTCCTCCAAACCAGCCAGGCAACGCAACGCGGTCGTCTTGCCGCAGCCGGATGGTCCCACCAACACAAGGAACTCCTTATCCTGGATCTCAATATCGAGTTCATTGAGGGCGGTAAAATCGCCAAACTTCTTTGTCACCTTTTTATATGTAACACTAGCCATCTCACAACCTCCTTCTTGAACGAGTTTAGTGATGTGATTATAGACCAATCGGGAAGAAAACGCAATTGACTTTTATCCGGTATCACGGCTTTTACAAGAAGTATCGGTTGTTACGAGAGGGATATTCCACCTGTCGAAGCAACCTCCTGCCGGGGTAAGAGATCGCCACGGAACTGGAAAAGCGCCAGCCTCTCGCGATGACAGGCTTTCAGGTATTCGTCCACCATTGTTGTGAAAACCGTGGTCCAGTATATGGGGGGCATTAACAAAAAATCCCCGCTATGCCGTGTGCTTGCTAGTTTTGAACCTGCTTGCGCAGGTTTGTCCTACCCCATCAGGTCTGCCTTGGCTTGCGCCTATCGCATCATCTGATTTATGGAGGCAGAGACGACTTGAATGTGTGTTGGCTCAAAACCGGTCGTGCAGCATCACGTACACAGCAGGGCAGCCTCCTTATACCACAAATAAATCGAAAAGTGTAGATACAAGATTAAGAACCACCTGAGAATACCATCGCGCAATTTCATGGACGAACGATCATATCGTGACTATAATTAATAGCAGGTTCACAGGAGGGAACAAGGTGCCGCGCGAGAAGATCCTGATCGTCGATGACGACCCGGTGGTCATCAAGACGATAACGGGCACGCTGAACGACCTGGATTGCGCCATCAGCGCGACCGGGCACGGCGCAACCGCCATCGACCTGGTCAGACGTGAGCGGTTCGACCTGATGCTGCTGGATCTGGTGCTGGAGGATATCAACGGCATCAACGTCCTGCGATCGATCCGGTCATTCGACCCGGACCTGGTGGTCATCCTGCTGACCGCGTACGGCAGCATGGACAGCGCGATCGAAGCCCTGCGGTTGGGGGCGAATGATTACATCATCAAGCCTTTCTCGCCAGTGGACCTGCACCAACGGGTCAGTGAAGCCCTGGCACGCCGCGTTCCCGGGCGTTCCACAACGTTCAAGACCCATGCCGACCAAGGCTATAGCTTTAATGAAGGCACCTCGATCTCCTCCAGGCAGGAACAGTTCCTGCAGCGGGGTTGCTTGCTCATGGACCTGTACAAGCGGCGCGCCTTCATAAATGATGAAGCCCTAAATTTGACCACCAGCGAGTACAACGTCCTATGGACTCTCGCCTGGCACGCGCCGGAAGCGGTCAGCCCCCAGCGACTGTTGAAACAGGCGCTGGGTTATGATGCCAGCAGCAAAGAAGCGGGGAAGATCATCAAATGGCATATCCACCAGTTGCGAAAAAAGATCGAGGCGGATGCACGGGAGCCGATGTTGATCAAGACAATACGTTACCAAGGCTACGCGTGGGTGGGGTAAGCCGGGTCAGTTCAGGACGCTTTTGACATCCAAAGCATCATCGCCAAGATCAACGCCATTTTCACGATCGAGTTCCATTTGAATGGCTTTTTCGATATCGATCATACTGGTCTGCCCGTGATAGATGGTGCCATCAAACCGGGCGGTTTTTTGCAACGCGGACATAACGGCATTGACCTGCTTGAGCGAGCGTCCGCAATCATTGATGATGCGTAAGATCAGCCTCGGATTTTGCTCCCTGCGGTTGACCACGTCCTGGATCATTGCCAACCCGGTCTGTACGATCATCAAGTTATTGTTCAGATAGTGAGAAAGGGTGACAATAGTCTTGCGAACCGCTTCGGCTGTCGTGAGATCATGATCGATCAACGCCTTCTCATGCCGCAGGCGGGTTTCGCGCAAGGCGCGGTCGATAGCCTGGCGCACTTCATCCATCGTGAAGGGTTTGATGAGATAGTCGCGCACGCCCAGGCGGAAAACATCCACCGCGATGGTCTCGGAGCCGTGCAAGGTCATGAAGATGACAGGGGCTTGGTAGTTTTGAGCGCGCAAAGCAAGCAACATCTGGTAGCCATTCATCTTCGGCATTCTGAGGTCCAACAGGATGAGGTCCGGTTTTTCTTTCATCGCTATGGACAGACCATCCTCGCCATTGGCAGCCGTGAGCGGCTGATACCCCAACGGCTCCAAAACGTATTGCTTGACGAACCGAGTGATCTCGGGACTGTCGTCTACAACCAAGATCCTTTCACCTGCCATCGTTACTCCCAAATGAACTTTACGCTCGCGACACTCACGCGAGCCGGAGGCAGCTCTTGTTTCGACTATACCGCGAACAGTGAGCAGCGATGGTTTGGGAAGGTTAGCTTTTCATTACCTTTTTCAAACTTCGGGCAACAGGTGCACCGCTTGACACGCTTTGGCTGGCTGGCTATACTTCCGGAGGTCAATGGGTGAAGCAACATGAAACAATTCCACCGAGAAGCAAGTGTAGTCAGCCTGAACTTCCCGATCCAGGAGCCATGATGCCAGGTGACGCTACGACCATCCGCACCTTCATCGCAATCGATATCTCTGAAACGGTGCGACAATCAATCTGCCGGGCGACCGCCGGGCTGCGGGTAGTCGCCGACCAGGAGGTCAAGTGGGTGGCGCCGCAGAACCTTCACCTGACGCTCAAGTTCCTGGGTGAGACGCCGGCAAGCAAGCTCGACACGATCCAACAGGCGATGACAGTTTGCGCGGGTCGATACGGCGCCTTCGAGGTGCTGCCGAATGGACTGGGCGCCTTCCCCACTCGCGGCAGATTGCGGGTGATCTGGGTTGGTTTGCAGGCGCCGGAAAGCCTGGGCGCGCTGGCGACCGACCTGGAACGGGCACTGGAACCGTTGGGGTTCCCGGCGGAAGGGCGACCGTTTTCGCCGCACCTGACGATCGGTAGGGTGCGCGAGAACGCCAGCAAGACGGAACTGGCAGCGCTGGGGATGGCGTTGAACGCACGGCGTTCGGAAGAACTGACGGCATTCGAGGTGAAAGCGGTGACACTTTACCGCAGCGACCTGCGCCCAAGCGGACCAATCTATACACGGCTCTTCTCGGCGCCGTTGACGGTTTATAATCATAGCGAGAAAAATCAAACAATATGAGGTGAGTTCTGAAGACAATTGACATTGCGAGAGGTCTAATCCAATCATTGGAAGAAAAGAAGGGGGAAGACATTCTCCTGCTCGATATCCAGGAATTGGCAGCATTCACAGATTTTTTCATCATCTGCAACGGCAGCAGTGAACGGATGCTGCGGTCGTTGGCGGACTGCGTCCAGGAATTTGCCTGGAAGAACAAACTGCGCGCGCGGCTGGAGGGCAACGACAGCAACGGCTGGATGGTGGTCGACATGGAGGACATCGTAGTGCACCTGTTCTCGCCAGAACAACGCGATTACTATAAGCTGGAACAACTGTGGTCGAGCGGCAAAGTGCTGCTTCGTTTGCAGTAGCGATCTGATCGGGCAACCTGACAACATTCCCGGGGGTTTCGCACAGAAAAAAACGAGCCATTCTTGGAGAGCTTATGAGCACCTTTTTCACACGTAGTCTGGTCATCATCCTTTCCATTTTTATCCTGACGGCTTGCGCGGCGCCAGCGGCAACGCCGGAAGCGGCACAGGTCATCAGCGAAAACGCACGCGCCCTGCCGGCGCAGCGCGGGGATCACTTTGCGACCGCCGGGACGTGCACGGCGTGCCACACCAGCCTGAAGGACGCGGCGGGGAACGACCTCTCGTACGACACGTTGTGGCGATCGAGTATGATGGCAAACGCGCTGCGCGACCCTTATTACCGCGCAACGGTGCGGCAGGAGATCGAAGCCAAGCCTGAACACCGCGCGGTGATCGAGGAGAAATGCGCGGTGTGCCATGTGCCGATGTCATTCACGACGCAGACGTTCGCAGGGGAGACGGTGACGCTGCTGGACGACGGCGCGGCGAACCCGGATCACCCGCTGCACACGCTGGCGGACGACGGCATCTCTTGCACCGTGTGCCACCAGATACAGGCGGAGAACTTCGGTCTGCCTGAGAGCTTCACCGGCGGGTACCTGATCGACAGCGAGACGCCGACGGGCGAGCGAATGGTGTACGGACCTTACCCAACGGCGGATACGACGATCAACCTGATGAAAGCCGCCACGGGGTTCGTGCCGCAGCAATCCGACCACCTGGCAAGTTCGGACACATGCGCGGTGTGCCACGTGCTGTATACCCCGATCATCGACGCGGAAGGGAACTTCAGCGACCAGATGTTCCCGGAGCAGATGCCGTACATGGAGTGGCGGCACTCCGGCTTTGCCGAAACGCGCTCCTGCCAGGATTGCCACATGCCGGAGGTGGATGGGACGGTGATGATCGCGACAACCGGCGGGGAAGCGCGGACGGGCGTCAACCGGCACACGTTTGCAGGCGGGAACGCTTACATGGTCGACCTGCTGCGAACATTCGGGAATGATCTGGCGGTGCACGCCAAGGAGGAACACTTCCAGCAAACGATCGATCTGACGCACAAGCTGCTGCAGGAATCAACCGCGACGCTGGAGATCGACACGGCGCGGGAGGGCGAGACGCTGGCGGTGACGGTGACGGTCAACAACCTGGCGGGGCACAAGCTGCCGAGCGCGTTCCCCTCGCGGCGGGCGTGGCTGCACGTGCTGGTGCAGGACGCGGCGGGCGTGACGGCGTTCGAATCGGGCGGTTGGGCACCGGAGAGTGGGGCAATCTTCGGCAACGACCACGACGTGGAAGAAGCGCTGTACGAGCCGCATTACGAGACGATCACGGATGACGAGCAGGTGCAGATCTACGAAGCGATCATGGGCGACCTGAACGGGGCAGTGACGACGACGCTGCTGGACGCGGCGGCTTACGTGAAGGACAACCGGCTGCTGCCGCTGGGGTTCGACAAGGCGACGGCGGAGACGGACATCGCGGTGGTGGGGGCGGCGCTGGATGACGCCAACTTCGGCAGCGGGGGCGACACGGTGCGCTACGAGATCGCCACCAGCGCGGAGGGGGCGCTGACGGTGACGGTGGAACTGCTGTACCAGTCGATTGGGTTCCAGTGGGGCGAGAAGTTCGCCGGGCAGGAGACGGCGGAGGCGATGGCATTCAACGGGTACCGAGCAGAACTGCCAAGCGCGCCGGTGATCCTGTACCAGGATACGGTGACACTGGAATAGGCGGCGACAGCGGTTGACGACGGACGACAGACGGCAGTAGCGGGAAGCGCGGCATTCGTTTCAGGGGTGCCGGTATATGGTACGAATGAAACGAATAGGCAGCGGGCGAACCACAGACGACGGTGACTTGCGTCTTTGAGCGCATTGTGTGCCCCGGTGAGATGCCGGTAGACCACAGACGGCGGACAACGGACGTGAAGCAGCCGTGAGAGATTGCTCCACCCCTCCCTCCCCATCTGCGCTGGCGCGTAAATAGGGAGAGAGCCTGGCGGATTTGTTTCCGTTTTTTTTTCGCGGTTCGAATAGCCGGGACGACGGGCGGCGAATGAAACCGTCAACGACCGGGCGAACGATGACGGCAGGAATGGCGCAGGCACGATGTGGATATTCGTTTTTGATTTTTTCCGGGAGCGAATGGTGCGTGGGCTGTATTCAGTTGGTAAGGTGCTTTGTATATTATAGAACATTATTTCTATTTTGTCAAGGGGTGGTTCAACCGGTATAATCAACAACCGGCGTGCCCCACCCAGGCACCGACCCCAAGGAGACATCAGACAGCCATGTCATCCACACCGGGCATCGAAGCCACAAACTCCAAGCCCCATATCAAAGCCGTACTGCAGGCGTTGTTGGTCACTTTCCTGTGGTCAACCTCGTGGGTGCTGATCAAGATGGGGCTGCAAGCCAAGCTGCCTGCGGTCACCTTTGCAGGTTTGCGCTATTTCACCGCTTTCATGTGCCTGGTTCCACTGGTATTGATAAATCCAGCCCACCGGAGCGCCATCCGCAACATGCCGCGCACCACGTGGGGACTGCTCATCTCGCTTGGATTGGTGTTCTACACCCTGACGCAAGGGGCGCAGTTCGTCAGCCTGGCTTACCTGCCTGCCGCGACGTTGACGCTGCTACTCAACTTTTCGGTGGTGGTGGTGGCGCTGCTGAGCGGGTTCGTGAACAAGGAGTCGCCTTCGATGCTGCAATGGGGCGGGGTGCTGCTCTCCGTTGCGGGCGCGGTGGTCTACTTCCTGCCGTTGAACATACCGGCAGGGCAGACCTTCGGTTTGGCAGTGGCGCTGGTGGGGGTGCTGGCAAACGCGGGCGGCGCGCTGCTGGGGCGGCAGGTGAACCAGCACAGTGGCTTGCCGCCGATCGTGATCACGACCATCAGCATGGGGATCGGCGGGACAATCCTATTGATCGGCGGGGCGACCATGCAGGGATTTGGCGAGCTGGACGCGAAGCAATGGCTGATCATCGGCTGGCTGGCGGTGGTGAACACGGCATTTGCATTCACGCTGTGGAACAAGACGCTGCAAACACTGACGGCGTTCGAAGCGAGCATCCTCAACAACACAATGCTGCCGCAGATTGCGATTTTGGCGTGGCTCTTCCTGGATGAGCCGTTGAGCTGGAAGCAGGTGATCGGGATTGCGCTGGTTGGGGTCGGTACGCTGGTGGTGCAGGCGCGGCGATGAGGGGGCGAATGGTTGAAACGTTGGGCTTGCACAACACGTCTACATGGCAAATGGGCGATGAGATTCTTCGCCTGCGCTGCGCTCCGGCTCAGAATGACGTTGATTTTTCGATGGATGGCAATCGGCATCGATCGATGTCCCAGGTCAAGGAGTGTGCCTTGAGCGAAAACCGGGTACAGGCGCGGCGATGAGGGGGTGCCTATATTACAATAATCACAGGTTTGATGGCGGGGAGTGATTCGTCAACCTGTCTGAAGGCAAAGGAGGACAAGCCAGCCTAAAATTCTAAATAATTGTAATTTACGGCAGCCGACCTGTATAATTATCATTGAGGCACTCATATTGAGGAATGTGATCATAGAGGAGGGATATCATTATGAAATTAACAAAAAATAAAAAATTTTGGGTGCGCACAGTACTATCAGTGATCTCTAGCCTTTGTCTATTGATTGCCGCTTACATGACAATCCAAGGTCAATGGGGATTTGAGAAACGGAAAAGCGAAGCGACAGCGACAGTAGAGGCAAAGTTAACGGAAGAATATAAGCGTTCTTCCGTTAGGACACAGTCAGCAATTCCACCATCAGCTACATGGACAATTTCGCCTTCTGTTAATGAAACACCAACACCTACAGTGACTTCGATTGCTAATGTAATTCTGCAAGACGAATTTATCGATAATAGAAATGATTGGTTTTTACAAAATGATCAAGATACAACGACGAACATAACTGGCGGAAAATATAAACAAACTACTAATTGTCCCCAAACTACTGAAGGATCTTATTGTCTAGCTTATATTCCAGTGCCCGGTTTTTCATCAAGAGATCTTCAGTTTGAGATCGATGTAGAAATAAAGAGCTTATCACCCGGCGCAGATGTAATGATTCCATTCCGGTTTAGAATAAACGATGGTAATTATTACCTGATTAATTTTAGAAGCACTGGAAAATATACGGCAGGCGCTTTCTTAGATGGTAAAACACACTTGCTTCTCGAGCAAACAACAATTCCAGGGTATAACACAACAACGGAAACAACCTATCGTTATGGTTTTAAAGTCATAGATACATTGATTACACCATTATTCAATGGTCAGGAATTACTATCAATAGAAGACGGAAATATCAATACGACTGGATCAGCCCTGATAGCAATCTTTGTTTCAAAAGGAGGGTCGGCACACATAGAATTGGATAACCTTCTTGCAACAGGTATATCTAAACCGGAATAAGAACATCTCTCCACGGCTGCAGCAAACTTGAACCTTGATTTTCGCCGTGCACCCACGCCTGAGGGCTGAGGCAGGCAATGGCATTAGGGTAAAAGACAAATGGTCAAGAATTATCAAGGAGGGCTAACATGTGGAAACACGACAGCAACAAACGCATCCTGGTATACCTGATTATCACTTTCGCATTGAGCGCCATCTGATACTTCCAGATCATCCGCGCCGGGGGAGTCGAATCGGCGGCGTGGTATGTGCTGCTGCTGATGTGGTCGCCGGGGGCAGCGGGGTTGGCGACGACATTCATCTTCCAGCGCAATTTGCGGGGCATGGGGTGGGGCTTGGGCAAGGGTCGCTTCCACCTGATTGCCTACCTGCTTCCTTTCATCTATGCCGGGGCGGCTTATGCGGTCATTTGGCTGCTGGGGTTGGGCAAGCTCGATGTGGCTACCGTGAGCAGTTTTACCGGCATGGGACTTTTGCGGAGCCTGACGCTGGGGGGTGCTCGGAGCGGCTGTGTCGGCTTTGGGAGAGGAAATCGGCTGGCGAGGCGTCCTGGTGCCCCAACTGGCAAGCAGGAACACGTTCGTCCAGACCGCCGTGATCAGCGGCATCATCTGGGGCATCTGGCACATCCCGCTGATATTGGCTGGCGGGTACAGCAGCTACGCGCCCACCTGGTACGCGATCATTTGCTTTATGGTCCTGATCACAGGCATGTCCTTTGCGTTCACCTGGCTGCGGCTGGCATCCGGCAGCCTTTGGACAGCAGTGCTGCTCCATGCGAGCCACAATTACATCATCCAAAGAATCCTGGACAGGATCACCATCGACACCGGCAACACGCAATATTTTTCGACCGAGTTCGGTCTCGGTTTGGCGATCATGGGAATCCTGGTAGCGCTGGTCTTCTGGCGTATCGGGCTGCCCAAAGGCTCGGCTGCCAGCGCGGATGTGGCAGCGTTCCTTGAAGGGCGGGCTGGATGAGCATGCCGGGAGCGCAGCCGGATGACCCGACCACCGATCTGCGGGCGCAGTTGATCGAGAAGATCCTGATAAAGCAGGATGATGCCGGGCGCTGGGGATACGACGAGAAACAAGCTCGGGAACGCCCGGAGTACGTCCACTACTCGCCCAACTACCGCTCGACGCTGTGGACGCTGGTGCTGCTGGCGGACTTGCAGGCGCCGCCGGACCTGCCGCAGGCGCACGCGGCGCTGGAGCTGATCACGGCGCACTTCTGGGACGCGGAGAACGGCATCTTTGGCTTCCCGAACCGCAGCCACTTCCCGATCCCATGCCTGAACGGGAACATGCTGTACCTGCATGGCTACTTCGACAACGGGGACGAACGGCTGGCGCGGACGGTGGATTTCTTCGCGGCGCACCAACGTTTCGACGACGGCGATTTCAGGACGCCGAAGGCACACCCGTATTGCGGCAACCGCTCGTGCTATGGGGCGCACACGTGCTTCTGGGGGGCGGCGAAGCTGCTGAAGGGACTTTCGTTCACGCCGCGCGAGCGGCGCACACCGGCGGCGCAGGGGCTGCTGGAACGGTGCATCGATTTCGTGCTGCTGCACGAGGTGTGCTTCTCCTCGCGCCGCCCGGAGC
>JABLXM010000091.1 GCA_013177815.1 Anaerolineae bacterium
CAGGCAGACCCAGTTTGCCAGGATGAAGGAGGCTACCTGGACGACCGACGCGCCTGGCGCATCACCCCCCAACCCGCCCACCATGACGGTTGCCAGGGAAGCGTTGCGCATGCCGTACTCGACCGAGTTCAATGCCCGCGCCATGTTGGTCTGATCGATGATCATTTCATTGAAGAGCGCCACCAGGTGAGAGTCGACCGGGCGCAAGTAGTCCCGGTTGGCAATTGCCAGATCGCCGATCTCGCTGACGGCGGACTGCCCCGCCAGCAGCCCCATGCCGCTACGCCCGACCCTGCGGAGGGCTTCGCGCAGCAAGCGTAACTCACGCCGGGCTGCCTGGATCTCGAGCGGTTTGCCGGTCTCCACCGGGCGACCATCCACGTGGGTGAGCGAGCCGCAGGTTGCCAGATCCACCACCGGTTCCTGCATCCAGCTCATGACGCAGGGCAGAAAAAGCTCTTCCGGAGTGGGCGCACCCGGATTGCCCGCCCACACCAGCGGTGGTCGTTCGTCCATCACAGCACGCGCAAACAAGCTGCGGGCATCCTTGCCCTCTCCCATCTGGAGCGTGCGGGGCATTCGCCGCAGCCCGGCGAGCAGTTCGTCCTCGGAGAAGGTGATTGCCCGACCGGTCGAAACGCAGTAGATACCCGAAGCGAGCGCCAGTTCCAAGCCCGCCTGGAAGAGCCGATCGATCATCGCATTGTCACGGGGGATGATCTCTTCCTTATTCCATGATAAATGATATTTATGAACCAGCGCCTTCACGGGCTGGATCACGTGATCCATATCCCAATCATTCTTGTCGATCTTTTTGCCCGTGTTTGCACGCTCGAGGATTTCGGAATATGAATTGATCATAGAATATGCTTTTGGGTCATGGAGTCGGGTTTACGAACAGCCTGATTATAGCATCAGATGATTTAATCTTCTACTAATACTTCCCGCTATTGGATATAATCGTCGCATGTGGGACCTAAAACCATACTTTCTTCTGGACGCCGACATCACTTTCCTCAACCACGGCTCGTTCGGCGCCACACCGTTCCCGGTGATGCAAGCCTATCAGGACGGGCAGCGGCGGCTGGAGCGCCTCAACCGCCTGAATGGAACGGGTAGGTCTTCGTACGCGTTTCCGTACAGGGGTACAATACGCAAGCCGACCTGGACGCATTGCTGGCGGCGCTCGCGCAACTGCTCCCACACGTAGTCACCAATCCGGGATGAATGCCAGGGCTGCACAAGCGGTTGACCCGCCTTCCATCCTCCTGTACAATCGAAATATAACATTGACCGGTCTACATGACCGGTTTGCCGGTTTCCATCGTCCCGATCATGACCCGCTGCGCATGGTTTTACCCAAACAATGAAACACCCGCGGGCAATCGTGTTACTTAATGGTTTGAAAACTCGATAAGGAGGTGACCATGACCCCCAGAACATTCCCATCCCGGCGCGCCCCCGCCTACCGCGAGGTACCGGACGAAAAATGGAACGACTGGCGCTGGCAGATGAGCAACCGCCTGAACAGCGCCGAAGATTTCGAAAAGGTGCTGGTTCTGACGGAGAGCGAGCGCAAGGCGCTCAATACGCACGACCTGTTCCGGGTGGATATCACGCCCTATTACGTCTCGTTGATCGACCCGGACGACCCGAATGACCCCATCCGACGCCAGGTGTTGCCCCGGGCTGAAGAGATCGTGCCGTTCACCGGCATGATGGAAGATTCGCTGGCGGAGGACCGCCACTCGCCCGTCCCGGGGCTGGTGCACCGCTACCCCGACCGGGTGCTGATGCTGGTGACCACCCAATGCGCCTCATACTGCCGCTACTGCACCCGTTCGCGCATCGTCGGCGACCCCTCCGCCACCTTCTCGCGCAGCGAATTCGAACTGCAAATCGAATACCTCAAGCGCACGCCCCAGGTGCGGGATGTGCTGCTTTCCGGCGGCGACCCATTGGCGCTGGCGCCCAAGATCCTGGAGGAACTGCTGGCGCGCCTGCGCGAGATCCCCCATATCGAAATCGTGCGCATCGGCTCACGCATCCCGGTCTTCATGCCGCAGCGCGTCACCGACGAACTGTGCGGGATGCTGCAAAAATATCACCCACTGTGGTTGAACATTCACGTCAATCACCCCAACGAGATCACCGCCGAACTGGCTGAAGCTACCGATAAGCTCACCCGCGCCGGCATCCCGTTAGGCAACCAGTCCGTGCTGCTGGCGGGCGTCAACGACTGCATCCACATCCAGCGGCAACTGGTGCAGGAGTTGGTGCGCATCCGAGTGCGCCCGTACTACCTTTACCAATGTGACCTGGTGGATGGCGCCGGTCACTTCCGCACCCCGATAGCCAAGGGCATCGAGATCATGGAAGGGCTGCGCGGGCACACCTCTGGTTTTGCCATCCCACAATACATCATCGACGCGCCAGGCGGCGGCGGCAAGATCCCGGTAGGACCCAATTACCTGATGAGCATGTCGGATCACAAGATCGTGCTGCGTAATTACGAGGGGTATATCACCACTTATGAAGAGCCGCAGGCGTACACCCCCCACGATCCCAAGACCTGCCGCTATTGCCAGAACAAACGCATGGAACCCGGGCAGACCGGGCTGACCGGGCTGCTGGACGGCGAGAAAATGGTGATCAAACCGGAGGGCTTCGACGAATTGCACAACCGCGGCGGCGGCGCGCACCGCCTGCGCGATAACCTTGAGAAATGGAAGCCGCTGGGCATTGGTGCAGGCGGCGAGGAGACATAAATGCACTATCGACGACTTGGACGTTCCGGCTTGAAGGTCAGCGAGATTTCGCTGGGCGCATGGGTGACCTTTGCCAACCAGGTGCAGGAGAAAGCGGCTGGCGATCTGATCCACGCCGCTTACGACGCCGGCATCAATTTCTTCGACAACGCCGATGTCTACGCCAACGGGCAGGCGGAAACCATCATGGCGCAGGCGATCAAAGGTCTACCGCGCGAGGCGCTGGTCATCTCGACCAAGGTCTTTTGGCCCACCATGCCGGGACCGAACGGGCGCGGTCTTTCGCGCAAGCACATCAGCGAGTCGATCAATGCCTCGCTCAAGCGGTTGGGGCTGGAGTACGTCGATCTGTATTTCTGCCACCGCTTCGACCCCGACACGCCAGTGGAAGAGGTGGTCTTCACCATGAACGACCTGATCCACCAGGGCAAGATCCTGTATTGGGGTACCTCGGAATGGGACGCCTCGCAGATTGTGATGGCTTACGCCGCCGCCCGCCAGTACAACCTCATCCCGCCGGCAATGGAGCAGCCGCAGTACAACATGTTCCACCGCAAGCGGGTGGAAATGGAACTCCAGCCGGTGATCAAGGAGTACGGCATCGGGCTGACCACCTGGAGTCCGTTGTACTATGGCGTCCTTTCGGGTAAATACAACGACGGCATCCCGGCGGGCAGCCGCGCCTCGCTGGAGGACATGTCGTGGATTCGCGACCGCATCACGCCGGAGCGCGTCGCAATCGTGCAACAGTTGACCAGTCTAGCAGGGGATTTCGGCGTCACCACGGCGCAACTGGCGATCGGCTGGTTGTTGCGGCGCAAGGAGGTCAGCAGCGTCATCACCGGCGCCACCCGTCCCGAGCAACTGGATGACAACCTGGCGGCTGCCGAAGTGGTGGAGAAATTGACCGACGAGGTGCTGGAATACATCGAACAGGTGCTGGGCAACCTGCCGGAAGCGGAATAAAGGCGCGCCCAGAACTTGACAAGATTGATATAATCTAAGCAATACTGACCAAAGGAGATAGACCATGAATGAGGTACCATATACACCTGTTGAACCGGTTGCACCCGCGCCTGGGGACAAGAAAGGTCTGGCAATCGCCTCCCTGGTGATCGGCATCGTCAATCTATGTACATCATTTGTTCCCGTTTGTGGTGGCATCATGGCAATCGTGGGTCTGGTGCTGGGCATCCTTGGGTTGAAATCCAGCCAGCGCACGCTCGCCATCATCGGCATCGTGCTGGCTGCTCTGACGCTGATCCTGTCCATCGTCATGACCATTGTTTACATCACTGCGGCTCCGGACATACTCCAACAAATGGACCTGAATCAGTACATGCAATAGCCGTTTTGTAATCGATGAGATGATGATAACCCCGCTGTAGCAATCGGCGGGGTTCATTGTTACGTTGGGAAGCGCTTACGACGAATCTGTAATACCCATAAAACCTGTGCAGCGAATCAAGGGGTTATGGTAAGGTTAAACTATATCAACTGGGGGCGCCGGCATACCGCCGCGCCAAATATCAATCAGAAAGGACTATAAATGTCTGACCAAGAAGTCACACCTGGCGCCGGGCGTCCCGGCAAAGTGGAAGCCGTCATCATCATGACGCTGATCAACGGTATCATCAACATCCTGTGGGGGCTGGGTCTCGCTCTGACAGTTGCCGGCGGCACGTTGGGGATCGGGCTGTTGTGCGCGCCGATCACCATCCTGCCAACCGTATTGGGTATCTTCGAGGTGGTCTATGCCGCCCAGATGTTGGGCACGCCGCCGCGCTACCGCAGCGCCATGAAGACCATCGCCATCCTGCAGATCGTCGCCATCCTGTTCGGCAACGGCATCTCGCTGGTGGTTGGCATCGTCAACCTGGTATTCCTCAATGACCAGGAAGTCAAAGCGTGGTTCCAACAATATGGGGTACTACTCTAGACAAGATTGTAAGAATCCAATCAAATATATCGTGTAGAATAGAGTCCGTGCGGCACGAGTGTTCGATATCGATTCCGCGCGGACTTTGGTTATGGATAAACAACAACGCAGCATCCTGTGGTATCTGATCGGCGCAGCGCTGGTTTTGTTCCTGTTCCTTGCGTTGCCCAACCAGACCGGCGCCAGGGATATCAACATGCTGTCGATCTTCGAGGTGGATGAGTTTGCCCAGTACCCGCACGTGCTGGATATGCTGACGCCCGGCGACAGCGCCTACCAAACGCTGCGTAACTTCCTGATCTACCAGCATTACTTCTACGGTTTCCCGTTCTATTTCGTCTCGGCGCTGGCGCTGCTGCCTGCGAAGCTGGCGCTGGGCGCCGGCTGGGCGCAGCACACCACGTTACTGGTCACAATACTGCGCCAGATGGTCAATGTGCTGCCCATGCTGGCAGCCCTCATCATCTGGGTCTACCTGCAAACGCGTTTCCATTCGCACTGGCGATCGCTGGCGCTGTTCGCGCTGCTGGCGATCGTACCGGCGGTGGTGCTCAACAACCTGTGGTGGCACCACGACAGCCTGGCATTCCTGCTGGTGACACTGGTGTTCTTCTTCCTCGACCGCGACCGGCTGCGCTTCGGCTGGAACTTCATTTTGGCAGGGCTGGTTTGCGGTGTGGCGGTCTCGGTGCGCTACGCCGGCGCCTTCTTTGCGCTGGCGGTGCCGCTGTACCTGGTTTGGGGCGTGGTCGGCAAGCACATCAAACCGGCGCGCGGGCTGCTGATGGGCGGGGCATTCGTGTTGGTGATGGCGCTGGGGTTGGCTGGCTCCAACCCGTTGCTGCTGCTGCCGCAGGAGCGCGCCGAGATCATCGCCACCCAGCAACTGCAATTCCAGCAGACCGGGCGCGGCATCATCCTGGCTTCCGAACCGACCCTGGCAGGCTGGCAAGGCTACCCGCAGGACCTGCAAGTGCACTACGGCGATTTGCTGTTCGTGCTGCTGGCTGGGGTGGGGCTGGCGCTGGGGCTGCGCGATCGCGCCAAGCGCCTGCATCACAGCTTGCTGCTGGCATACCTCATCCCAATTACGGCAGTGACGCTGGCATCCGCCACCGGTCGGACGCACTACTACTTGCCGATCCTGCTGCCGTTGTTCTCCTGCCTCATCAACATCTTTGATGACAACATTCTGACCTCACTGCGCACCATCGAGCGTGGGTTGGTGTGGCTGACTGCCGCAGTGATCACTGTGCAGGCAGTGCTCTTCCTACAAACAGATTACAAGCTGCTCAACCAGCAATTGACCCGCGAGCGCAACTCGCCCTCGATCCAGTTCTACCAGCAGGTGGCAGAGACTGGGCTGCCGGTCTTGGATCGCCGGCTGGCGGTCTACCGCGATTGGAAGGCGTACGTCCCGGATATACCCGCCTACCGGGTGGAAATGGATTGGAACCTGGGTAGTTACGATATGGTCGCCAACATCGACCCCGACCTGATCCTGCTAGAGCAGGAGAACATCGACCTGTTTTCCAGCCAGGAAGCGTTGCAACGGGCAGCCGAGCCGGAGGTGATGCAGGCGCGCCACGCGTTCTATTCCGATGCCGCCGCGGGCGAACTGCGGGGGTACCATTTGCTCTATCGGAATGATTTTGGCGCCGCTTTCATCTCCGACGCATTCACGTCCGAATAGCCCCAATATTAACGATTACTCGCCATCGTCAGGCGGGATGAAAAAACCCTTCGCCATGTCATGCGGGTCGATCAGTGATAATTTATTGAAATAATCCGGCTGGGGGGTGCATGGCAAGGGATAATCCCAACACTCGGCGCTCTCGGCGTCGGATGGCAGGTAAACCATCAATCCACTGAGCGTTGTCTCCTGCTTCATGCCGCTGGCGGGCTGCGCCGCTTCTGCCAGGGCGCTTTCCGAAGCGGGCAAGAGGAACTGCCCACGGCTGAGGTTGTTGGAGAAATTGTTCGGCGAAAGATAGAACACCAACAGCAGGAGCAACCCAAACGCTGCTGCCCGCTGGTTATCGCTCCATGATGATGCACCCGGCAGGTATAGCGCCAGCATGAATGCCGAGACCATCAAGATGAACAACAACGCGCCCGAAAAACGATAATCCGGCGCGGAAATGAACCAGGAAACGCCCGCCCCCAGGCTGATGCCGATCACCGCCAGCAGGTCACCTGCCAAGCGCAGCCGCCCGCGCCCCAGCAGGTACACCACGCCAACCAGCAGCAACACGATCACACCGATCAGGAGCGCCTGGCGCGGGATGTACGGAAAACGCTGCGCCCAGGTGATGAACCAGTTCAAGTCGCCGGTGTAGGGGATACCATCGGAGTCGGTGCGCGCCCACAGCGTGATAATGCGGGTCAAGCCATCCGCCAGGTGACCGGGCATGCGCCACTTGACCGGCAGCGCAATGAACGTGCTGGGGTAGAGCAGGTAACCGCTCATGATGACATTGCGCGCCAGCCAGGGTGCCACCCACACCAGCATCAAGCCAGCCCAACCCAGCATGGTCTTGAAGGGCGCAACCGTTTGCTTGCGAAAGCGCGTCCACCACAACGCCAGCACCACCAAAGTTACCATCAGGGCGAAGAAGGCAAAACTCAATTTGAGCGCGATGCCCAACGCCGAAAGCGCCAGCACCCGCCGCGCCTGCCGCTGGAACGCCGCCAGGTCGGCTTTGTGATCGAACAGTTCCAATAGCCAGGCGATCACCACTACCTGGATGATGAAGACCAGGTTATCGGCGGAATAACCAACCATTGGCAGGTGACTGAAATGCCACAAGACAGCCGGCAGTATCAGCGCCATGAACACTTCGGTTTTACTGATGACACTACGCGCCCGGATGAGCGCAATCAACCCCAACGCGCCCTGCAGGATAAGCGCGTACGCCGGGACGTTGGTCGTCAGGTAGTAGCCTAATCCCAGGCTGGAGCCGGCGTTGAGCAGCGCGCCGAACAGGAAGATGGCGTGGTTGAACGCCAGACGGTGGTGCAGGTTGCCCAGACCGGGCACCAGCGGGTAAGCGCTGAACCATTTGACGGTCTGCAAGTGATACAGACCGTAATCGACATGCGGCGACTGGAAGAGGGCATTGTTGCCGAGCAGGAAAGCAGGCGCCCCCAGCAACGCCAACCCGCCGAGCAACAACCACAACGAGCGCTTTTCGCACAACCAGCCGGGCTGGCGGGAAAAGGTTAGCGCCCATCCGCCGGCGCCTGCCAGGCAGGCAAGCAGCAGCGCCACCCAGTTGACCGGGAAGAGGAAATGCCAGAACTGCAAAAAAGCGATCAGCGCGGCAAAACCGATCCAGAATCGCCGCAGGACGCTTTTGAGGGACAGACCATCCGCATCCACCCGGTCGAAGAGTGCGCCCACCCCGGCGATTATAAAGAACACGACTATGATAAGGAACGTATTAGTGACCATGATTGGATAACCGGCGCAGGCAAGGGTTGCACCTGCGGCAGAATTCTAACATGAACAAGCGCATTTGGCTCACCGGGTGGGCAGGCGCATGTGGCGTGAACATCCACCTACCCAATTGCCCGAACCGGTCAGGCGCGCAGGCTGGCACCCAGCGCCTGCTCCAGCCGGCGGATGATGCGGTTGCGCGCCTGGCGAACCTCGTCCTCCTTGAGGGTGTGGTCCTGCGCCTGGTAGGTCAACTTGTACGCCAAAGACTTCTTGCCTGCGCCGATCTGCGCGCCGCGGTAGATATCGAAAAGTTGCAGGTCGACCAACAGCTTGCCGCCGCCCTGGCGAATGACCTCCGCCACCTGCTGTGCAGTGGTTTCTTCCGGGACGATCACTGCCAGGTCTTCCAGCGCCGGCGGGTACGCCGGCACCGCGACGGCGTCGTACCGGAAGGGTACCGCCCCCAGGATGACGCCCAAATCCAGTTCCGCCGCCAGCACCGGGTGATTGCCAAAATCGTAGCGCGCTTTTACCTGTGGGTGCAATTCGCCCAGCACGCCCGCCGGTTGTTCGCCGACCTGCACCGCAGCGCATTTGCCGGGGTGGAAGACCGGGTGCTCGAGCGGCTGATAACCAACCCGTTCGACGTGCAATCCGGTGAAGAGCGCCTCCAGGATGCCCTTCATGTCATAGAAGTCCAGCGCACCTTGCGGACGCTGGTCCCAGGCTTGCGGCAGCCGCAGTCCGGTCAGCGCAATTGTCAGCCGCTGCTGTTCCACCGGCAATTCGGTGTCGGGTTGCGGCAGGAAGACCGGACCGATCTCGAAGATCGCCAGGCGTTCGCGCAAGCGGTTGTTCTTCTCGATGACTTCCAGGGTGGATGCCAGCAGGCTCCGTCGCATCACGGTGCGCTCGGCAGCAATCGGGTTCGCAAGCCGAACATAGGGGGCATCCGCCACAGCCAGCAGGCGGGCTTCGCGCTCCGGCGAGGTGAGGCGATAGGTGACCGTCTCCTGCAAACCGAGCCGAACCAGCATGTCGCGCAGCAGTTCCTCTTTTTCCTGCAGCGGGTTGCCGCGCTGCGGCGGCAATTCATCGCCCAAGCGCGTCGCGGGGATGTTGTCATAACCATAGAGGCGCGCCAGTTCTTCCAACAGATCTGCCTTACCGGTCAGCCCGCTGCCAATATCCAGCCGGTGCGGCGGGGTTTTGACGAAGACGCTCTCACCCTGAACGGTACAGGTGAATTCGAGGCGCCGCAGCAAGGTCGCCATTTCATCGGCGGTCAGTTGGATGCCCAACCCTCGTCGCACTTCCGCCGCGCTCAGTTCCACTTCGGCGTCAGGCGGCGGGTTGGGGTAGGCATCCACCAGCCCGGCAGCGATCTCCCCGCCGCTCCACGCTGCCATATAACCCAGGCATAATTCCACCCCTTCTTGCGCCAGGGCGGGGTGGATGCCGCGCGAGAAGCGATAGGAGGCTTCGGAGAGCAGGCGCTGCTCGCCGGATGTGCGGCGGATATTGATGAAATTCCACGAAGCGCCCTCCAGCAGGACGTTGCGGGTCTCCGGGGTCACTTCGGATTCCAACCCGCCCATGACGCCCGCCAGCGAGAGCGCGCCGGCGCCATCGCACACCAGGATGGTGTGATCGTTCAGGTCGCGCTCGACATCATCCAGGGTGGTCAATTTTTCGCCCGGTTTGGCGGTGCGGGTAATGATGGTGGGCGGTTTGCCGCCCGCGCGCTTGACCAGCACGTCGTAATCGAAGGCGTGCAACGGTTCGCCCAGCGCCAGCATGGCATAGTTGGTGGCATCCACGACGTTGCTGATCGGGCGCATGCCCGCCAGGCGCAGGCGGCGCTGCACCCAGTAGGGCGACGCGCCCGGCGTGACGCCGCGCAGCAGCCCAAGCACAAAGCGGGGGTTCAGCTCCGGGTCGCTGATCTGCAAATACACCTGTCCCTCGATCGACGGTCCGTCCCACGCCAACTTCGGCGCTGACTTCTTGAGCGGCATATCCAGTTGCGCTGCCAGTTCGCGCGCCACCCCCACCACGCAGGCGTTGCGGATCATGTTGGGCAGGATGCTGATCTCGAAGACCGCATCGCCCATGTAATCCACCAACGGCATTCCGGTCGGCGCATCCGGGTCCAGGATGATGACGCCTTCGTGTTCCTCGGAAATACCCAGTTCCTTCTCCGAGCATACCATCGAGAACGATTCGACCCCGCGAATCTTGGTGCGCTTGAGGGTGGTGAGCACCTGCCCGGGCTGGTGCCCATCATACAGTTGGGCGCCCTCGCGGGCGTACGCCACCTTGAGCGGCTGCGCCAGCGCGCCCCGGTCTTTGTAGGGATAGAGGTTGGGCGCACCGGTCAGCACGACCAGTTCTTCCGTTCCGTCGAAGAGCCGGCACAAAACCAGCCGGTCGGCGTTGGGATGCGGCATCACCTCGCGCACCTCCGCCACCACGAATTTATCGCGTTGCCAGGTGATGCCGGTGAACTTGAAGCCGTGTCCGTCATCTTGCGGAGCCGGCAGCCCCACCAGTTCCACCTCGTCCACCTCCAACCCGCACATGGTCAATTCATGAGCGAGGTGGGGGAGGGGAAGGTTTACGTCAATGTAGTCTTTAAGCCAGGATAAGGGTATTTTCATGGTGCGCTCCTAGGGTAAAGTCAATGAGAAAAAAGTCGATGAGTTTGCATACATTTTCGGCATTTCGTCAGGGATTTATCCTGTTGTATCGTCCTCTTGGTAAAGATTCATAGGATTTATTTCATATTCGGTCACGGTCTCGCGAACTGAATTGCCAGGCTCGTTTTCTCCTTTTTTGCTCGATTTTAGGAACGTAATGTGCCCGTTGATCATTTTCCTGATCTCACTCAATTCCCCGGTCAGTTTTTCGAAAGTATTGCCGTCGATATAAGCCATCTTCTGCGCGAAAACCAGGTGGTTATATGTTTCCGTGAGGGAACCACGGGCAATGTATAGGTACCGAATGGTCTCCTGGTAGTAGTATCGACCATGCCCTTCTGCAATATTCGCCGCAATGCTCTGAGATGATCGTCTGAGTTGTGAATTCAACGCAAACTTTTCAGCGGCAGGCAACGCAGGAATGATTTCTTTGTTTATTGTCACCGCAAAGGATACTGCCCTTTTCCAAACATCGAGACCATCGATACCGAAATCCATCTTTGTTCTCCCTTACATTGGCTATTCAACTGACAAACCGTAATTCGAACTTTTTACTCTTTACTATATTTACTCATGTTCTTACTCTAACAATACTTTGCCTAAAATTGCTCCAAAAACCGCACATCGTTGCCCCAGAAATTGCGGATATCCTCGATGCGGTAGCGCAGGATGGTCATGCGTTCGGGACCCATACCGGCGGCAAAACCGGAGTAGACTGCCGGGTCGTAACCGCCGTTTTGCAGGACGAGCGGGTGCACCATGCCGCACCCCAGGATCTCCAGCCAGCCGGAGCCTTTACAAATCTGGCAACCAGCCCCGCCGCACACAAAACACTCCACATCCATTTCCGCTGATGGCTCGGTGAAAGGGAAATACGAGGGGCGCAGGCGGGTGCGTACGTTCTGACCGAACAGGCGGCGCGCGAACTCCTGCAGGGTGCCCTTCAGGTCGCCAAAGGTGATGCCGCGCCCAACCGCCAGCACTTCCACCTGGTTGAACTGGATCTCGTGCCGCACGCTGCTCTGCTCGTAGCGATAACACATGCCGGGCAGGATCACGCGCACCGGCTCGGGGGCAAATTCGCGCATGGCATGAATCTGACCCGGCGAGGTGTGGGTGCGCAACACCACACCCGGTGTGGTGGTGTGAAAAGTGTCCCACATATCGCGCGCCGGATGATACGCCGGGATGTTGAGCAGTTCGAAGTTGAAGGCATCGGTTTCTACCTCGCGTGAACGGTAAACCTGAAAGCCCATCTCGGCGAAGACGCGGTATATCTCGCGCAGGGTCTGGGTGGCAATATGCAACCGCCCCAGGTGCGGCTGGCGCCCCGGCAGGGTCACATCCAGGCGCTCACTGCTGAGAGAACGTTCCAACTCAGCCTGCCCGAGTGCCTGCTCACGCAGCGCCAGCGCCGATTCCAGCGCCTGTTTGACACGGTTAGCAGCCTGCCCCAGCGCCGGGCGTTGCTCTTTGGGCGCCTGCCCCAGGCGCGTAAAGGTCTGCATCACCGCGCTGCTGCGTCCCAGGTGCAAAGTGCGCCAGGCTTGCAGATCAGATTCGTCCGATATCTTCGCCAGTGCTTGCAGCGCCTGTTCCTCAATTGCTGCCAGGTCCGTTGCCCATTGTTCATCCTGTACCATTGTTGCCTCCAATCATGCTTGCGGGTCATCGTTCGGGTGACCCGGTTCATACTACTTAAATAAAACGACCCGCCCTGCTCAGGGACGGGATCGACCCGCGGTACCACCCTGCTTGGCTGCCAACAGCAGCCCGCTCTCACCAACGGCTTTACAGCGATTGGTTGCGCCGCTAACGCTGCGCCTGCGGTTCCAACTACAGGTCCATTGGATGGACGTTCCCTGGGACGGCTCAGGAGGGAACTTCGCTCGGCTTCTACTGCGCCGGGGTCTCAGTCCATGCCCCAGCATCCCTGTCAGCTTCGGCGGAGCTACTTTCCTCCGTCACAGCCTTCATAATGATCTGCTGTAATTATCCTTAAAAATCCGTCCTTGTCAAGCTTGCCGGTGATTTTTCCACAACAAAAACAGCCCGACGACATCGCCGGGCTGTTTCGGGTTCTTTGTTGGGGGTTAGAAACCTTTGACAGCGTTGCCGAGGACCAAGAGCAACCAGCCTACCGCAACAACCCACAGGGCATAACCTGCCTGTGGGGCGACAAAGTTGAGGATGATCCCGACCACACCCAGGATTACAGAGATCCAAAATACGATGGCTTTCGGAGGTGTAAGTCTCATGATGGCATTCCTTTCTTAGATTAAATTTTCATTAATTCTATGACATATAATACCTGAAAGAGCCGGAAATGTCCAGATGTCTGTTGTTAATATGTGTTTATCAAAACTTTAGACCTTGTGGCTCGGTCGAACGGTGTTAGCTTACCGGTTGGGACCAGAATGCAGCGCTGAACTGGCGCGTGGATCAACCGGCGTCTGACGACAGGTTGTCATCGATGAAATCCTTCAAGTCACGCGTAGCGCCAGGGTTGCGCTGCCAGAAACGCGGGTTGGGCGGCGGCAGCGGCGGCGCGACGTTTTCTTCGGGGAACGGGTTTACATCGATCAGGTGAGCATAGACATAACGTCCGATCACGCGCAGCGAGGCGATCGTCGGCGCCGCCAGCACCACCCCCAGCACACCTGCCAGCGCCGCCCCGGCGACGATACCCAGGATGACCACCAGCGGCGGCAAGTGCACACTGCGCCCGATGATGCGCGGGATCAAATAGTTAAGGTCGAATTGGGTCACCACCACGTGCAGGATGATCATCAACACCAGGAACAGCCAGTTGGGGATGGGCAGCCAGGTGGAGCCAACGAACAACGCCAACGCGCCTGCTATGGTGATCCAGATGCCGTGACCGATGCTGGGCAGGAACTCCATCAATCCCGCCAGCACACCCATCGCCAATGCGAACGGCAGCCCCACGATCAAACCCTCCACCGTGATGATGCCGGTCATGACCAGTGCCAGGATGAGTTGCCCGCGGAAGAATGCCGACCAAATGGTGTTGATATCCTTCGCCAGGCGGACGGCGTCCTGCTCATAGCCCGGCGGCACCAGACCGAGGAACCAGGCGCCGACCTTCCGGCTATCCTTGACCAGGTAGATCGAAATGATGATGATGAAAATGATCCATACGAATGATGATAAGACGCCGGCAACCAGATCCAGGGATTGCCCAAAGAGCGGTTCGATAAAACCACGGATGGTGGGGAGCAATTCCCCCAGGATCTGCGAGCCATCGATGACAAAACCAAAGATGGTGTACTGCTGCCCAGCCAGTTGCACCAGTTGCTGGATGAACAGATCGATATCGGTCAACACGCCGCGGAATTGGGGCGCCAGCAGCGGCGTGACCGCCGCCGCCAGCCCGCCCACCACTCCCAACACCAGCAGGTAGGTGAGCAGGACTGCCAGCCCGCGCTTGATGCGCCAGCGCCGCTCCATCCAGCCTACCAGCGGCGCCAGCACATACGCCAGGATGATCGACAGCACCACCGGAGCAATGGCTGATTTGAATTTGAACAACACATAACCTAGCACCACCAGGATCAATACGATGACAAGTATCTTTGTCTGGCTGGACCAGCGCGGACGGGCATCAGTCACAGGTCACCTCATTCTTTGGGATGGCGCAGGTCATAGATCAGCGCGTCTGATTCCGTTGCCAGCAGCGGGTAGCGCCGATCCAACAAGGCTTGTAGTTTGGGTTGGCGCTCCAGTTCACCCCGCAGTGTAACGACGAAATAGTCATTACCGGCTATGGCTTCATCGAAGGCGGCTTCCATATCCATCTCGCCGCCGCTAAGCGCTTGCAGGTTGAAATCCCCCGAGGTCATCCAGTTGCGAGAGTCGACCCAGCCCCAGTAAGCCAGCCGGTAGCCGTAATCGTGCGTCAGACCGACCACGCGCGCGCCCTGCCCCAGGGTTTGCCCCAATTGTCTCCAGTAGGCGGCTTCCGGGCGGTAGTCATCCCGTTTCAATTGCACGCGCACATCCCAGGCTTGGGTAATGATGACGAAAGACAGAGCGCCGACCACCAACGGGTACAGCAGCGCGCGGCGACCGCGCAGGTGCGCAAAGATGAAACTGGCGCCAATCCCCAGTCCCAATGCGACCAGGGGCACCAGCGGCAACTGGTAGTAATCGTGCGTGACGATGTGATACGAAAAGAACATGCCGTAGAGAAAATAGCCCGTCCACGCACTCGCCAAAAGCGCGCGCAGGGGTTTTTCCGGCAGCAGGAAAATCGAGATCAGCGCCACCAGGAACCATTCCAAGCCAACCGTCCCGGCGATCACGCCTTTCCATTGCAAATAATGCACCGGGTCGAACCACAGTTGTGGAAAGAAGCGCTGATTGTACTGGCTCGCCAGTTCGCCATCGATATAGACGCCATAAATGTGGAACATGGCATACGGGAGCAACGTCAGCGCTGCCAGCAACCAGACCCGACGATCTCGTAGCGCCTGCCGCAGACCTGGTGCTGCCAAAACCAATCCGAGCCAGGCAGCGCCAACGAAGAAGACCGCCACCGCCTTGACCAGGATGGTCAGACCGCCCATCAGCCCGGCAGTCAGCGCCCACCCCCAGGTACGGGATTTGTGCCAGCGCACCATCGACCACAAAGCGGCTGCCAGCATGGCGGTCATGAGCGGGTCCGGCTGGAAGGAACGGCTGGCGATGGCGCCATAAGGCAGGAAGAGGAAATATGCCAGTGCGATCAGCCCGCCATCCACACCCGCCAGTTCCTTTGCCAGCAGGTAAACGAAAACGCCCCCAACCAGCCAGAACAGGTTCGAATACACCCGTGCCACCCACAGCGCTTCCCTGCCGATGACGCGATAGGTGGTGGCGGTCAGCCATTCCATAATGGGTGGCTCGATCAACGATTCGCTCTGCCACTGCGCCACTGCCATCTCGCGCTGCCAATCCGGCACATCCGTTTTGGTCTGGTAGTACATGCCGCGCGCGATGATCGCCGCGCGCATTTGACGGGTGGAGTGAAAATCCAGGGGCAGGTCGGTCAGGTCGTAGAAGCGGATGACGGCGCCCAGCGCAAAGAAGACCAGCAGGTACAACGTCAGCATCCATTTTTTAGGCGCCAGGAAAGAGGTCTGGG
The DNA here is from genome assembly GCA_013177815.1 of Anaerolineae bacterium. Taxonomy (GTDB): domain Bacteria; phylum Chloroflexota; class Anaerolineae; order Anaerolineales; family Anaerolineaceae; genus JABLXM01. The sequence continues at coordinate 15,995 of JABLXM010000091.1, forward strand.
ATTGCATGAGGCTGATTATATCCCATCGTCCTGGCGTCATCCTTATGATGAACTGCACAATTCATGCGAAGGAGTGGTTGCGGCGCGCCCCATTGCACCCTGAATCGATTTTCCCCTATAATTGACGTAGTGATGTTACAACCATCACCATACCATAGACAAGACTCACGACCAATGCGAGGAAAAATGACAGGTGACCTGTACCAACAAGCCCAAACACTGAAACCCCGGCTGGTCGAACTGCGCCGGCAGATCCACCGGCAGCCCGAACTGGTCTTTGACCTGCCGCATACCAGCGCGCTGGTGGCGGAAACGCTGCGTGCGGCAGGTTGGCAGGTGCGCAGCGGGGTCGGCAAAAGCGGTGTGGTTGCCCGGCGCGGTCATGGAAACGGCAAGGTCATCGGCATTCGCGCAGATATGGATGCTTTGCCGATCCAGGAAGTCAACGAAGTGCCCTATGCCTCCCAGAACGCGGGGCGCATGCACGCTTGCGGTCACGACGCCCACACCGCCTGCCTGCTGGGGGTGTCGATGCTGCTGGCGGAGCGCGAGATCGCAGGCGAGGTGCGGCTGCTCTTCCAGCCGGCGGAGGAGGATTCCGATGCCGAGGGCATCAGCGGCGCGACGCGCATGATCGAAGATGGCGCGCTGGCAGGCGTCGATCACGTCATCGCTTTGCACGTGGACGGCACGCTGGAGACGGGGCGCATCCGCGTGGTGACGGGCGGCAACAACGCAGCGGTCGATACCGTACGCGCCCGCATCCTCGGTCGCGGCGGTCACGGCGCTTACCCACACGAGACCAACGACCCGATCTGGCTGGCTGTGCAAGTCATGAATGCGCTGTACGCCATACCCTCACGCCGCATCGACCCGTTGCAGCCGAACGTGGTCTCGGTCGGCGTGATCCAGGGCGGCAGCGCCTCCAACGTCATCCCGCCATCGGTCTACCTGGAGGTGACGCTGCGTTCCTTCGACCCGAAGGTGCGCGAGCAGTTGCTGGTGGCTGTCGAGCAAGCCTTTGCACTGGTGCGCAACTTCGGCGCCGATTATGAGTTCAACGTTGAAAGGGGGTACCCGGTGCTGTGGAACGATGCCCAGGTGGCGGAGGTCATCCGCCGCACTGCGCTGGAGATGTTGGGGGCAAACTGCCTGACGGAACCCATCCGCACCATGGGCGCCGAGGATTTCAGTTACATGACCGAAGTGGCGCCGGGCGCCATGTTCAGCCTGGGCGCCATGCAGCCGGGCGGTTCACCGCGCATGCTACACACACCAACCTTCGATATCGACGAAAACGCCCTGCCAATCGGCGCCGCCATGCTGGCGGAATGCGCTTTGCAGTTGATGAAATCCTGAAGTTATTCTGAGGTATAGGTGAAAACACCCACGCCGCCGGGGATTGCGCCGGGGCTGCAATATAACTGGAAGACCCAGGTGTGCGCGCCCAACAACTCGGAACCGAACGCCGCCAGGTTGAATTCGATCTTCTCGCCCGGTGCTACCACTTTGTCGGACGAGGCTTGATCATCCACGGTATCCTCGCCGGAAAAATTCACCAGTTTGATCAGGCAGCCTGATAATGGCACCGTGCCAACATTCTGGAAGCCAAGCGCCAGCCCAAAGGTCTCGTTAGGCAGGAATACGCGTTTGTTCTCGGGGTAGGTGGCAGCATAGACGAACTCCACCGCCGCGCCTTGCGCCTGGGTGGGGGTGGACGAACCG
>JABLXM010000092.1 GCA_013177815.1 Anaerolineae bacterium
CAGGCGCCTTGATTGATACAGCGGTTTATGGCTTGGGGCATGAACCCACTGTACAGGAGTCACTCCGTGCGGGTACGGATGTGATTTGCTTTTCTGGGGACAAATTACTGGGAGGACCCCAGGCAGGAATTATTATAGGTCGCGAAGTATATCTGAATAAGATAAAGAAACACCCCCTGGCGAGGGCAATGCGGGCGGATAAACTATGTCTTGCTGGTTTGAGTGCTACTTTGACACATTACCTGAAAGAAGATTATGAGGAGCATATTCCTATCTGGATGATGATCGCAACGCCGATCGACAAAATCAGGACCAGGGCGGAATCCTGGGCGCAGTCTCTCGGGTGCGGCGAAGTCAAGCCGGGTGAATCAACAGTGGGGGGAGGGAGCCTTCCGGGTGAAATACTCCCAACCTATCTGCTACATATCAAAAGTCGAAAACCTGTTCGCATGATTGACAACCTGCGATTGACTTCTCCGCCCATAATAGCCCGTATTATCGACGATCATGTTGTTTTTGATCCCAGGACTGTTCTACCAGACCAAGATCCAGCCTTGCTATCTGGTATTCGGTCAGTGATGGATTCTTGAAATAGAATAATACTCTCTGAAGATGGTGCAACGATGAAAAGCGATCTTGATTACTTAATGAAAGAAAAAAATCTTGATGCCATCATGATTTTTGGCGATGGCAGAAATAACCCTGCCATGGTCTATCTCACTGGAGGAGGGCATTTCTCTTCTGCGTTATGCCTGAAAATGGTCGATAAACCTGCAATACTGATCCACGAACCAATGGAGAGAGAAGAAGCTGCCCGAACCGGTTTGAGAACTATAAATTTAGGGGAATACCCGATCAATAACTACTTGAGTAAAGCGCATGGGAATGACCCACGCCAGGCGAGTGCCTATCGCCTGGTTGATATTATGAATGATGTCGGATTTTCTGGCGGGTCGATCGCGATCTATGGTTTGGTTGATATTTCGGTATATGTGCCATTGATTAAAAATCTAGAAGCGCTGTTGCCCGGGCTATCGCTCCAAACCCTGCAGCAGTTCGATGTACTTTCGAATGCGATGATAACCAAGGATGATGATGAAATTGCCAGGGTAAGGAACATGGGGCGCATTACCACCGAAGTGGTTGCTCAAGTACAAGATTTCCTGTGTGCGCGCAAGGTTCGAGATCGTGTTTTGTATCTGGATGATGAAAACCCACTGTGTGTTGGTCATATAAAGAATAGGATTAATTTATGGCTGGCTGAACGTGGAGCCGAGAATCCACACGGCACGATATTTTCGCTGGGTCGCGATGCCGGAATCCCGCACAATTCCGGTCAAGACGAGGATGTAATCATGACCGGTATTCCCATTGTCTTTGATATCTTTCCATGTGAAGCAGGTGGCGGCTATCATTACGACTTCACGCGAACATGGAGCCTTGGTTATGCCACAGATGAAGTCCTTCAGTTATATGAGGATGTTTATCAAGCATATACCTCCAGTGTGAGAGAGATTAAGGTTGGTCAACCTTTTTCAGCCTATCAGGAACTTGTCTGTGACCTATTCAATACGGCAGGGCATCCAACTGTGCGCGAGAATCCTGCAACCGAAGTGGGTTATGTTCACACACTAGGGCATGGGCTGGGACTGCGAATCCATGAGAAACCTTTTTCAAGAGCATCTTTGCCAGAACCAAACGCACTGTTGCCGGGCATGGTGTTTACTGTTGAGCCGGGTTTGTATTACCCTGAAAAAGGGATGGGTGTCCGCATCGAAGATACGTTTTATATGGCTAAGGATGGTGTTCTGAAAGTGCTGGCGGAATTTCCCCATGACTTGGTCGTACCGATGAAAGGTTGATTAGATGGGGCGAACGATAAAACGAGAACTATTGCCATCTGCACGCGTTCTGGGCATCGAAACCTCTTGTGATGAAACGGCTGCGGCGGTCATTGAAAACGGTCGCAAGATATTATCCAATGTTGTTGCCTCACAGGTGGAGATCCATTCCAAGTATGGTGGTGTATTCCCGGAAGTTGCGTCGCGGCAACACATTCGTGCGATCCATACCATCATCGACGAAGCATTGCGCCAATCTCATATGGGATATAGCGATATCGACGCGATAGCAGTGACCCGCGGACCCGGACTGCCGGGATCGCTTGTTGTTGGCGCAAACGCTGCTAAGGGGTTGGCTTTGACCACCGGAATTCCATTGGTTGGCGTAAATCATCTGGAAGGTCATATCTACTCCGCTTGGTTATATCCGAACAGCGGCACGCGCACTCCGATGGCGCCAAAATTTCCGTCGATAATCTTGCTTGTCTCCGGCGGGCACACGGAATTAATACTGATGGAGGATCATTTAACATATCATAGGCTTGGAGGGACGTTGGATGATGCAGCGGGCGAAGCATTTGATAAGGTTGCCCGCTTGCTGGGTTTGTCCTACCCAGGCGGTCCAGCCATTCAAAAAGTTGCTGTGGATGGGAATGCAGAACAATTTAACTTTCCACGAGCCCGTCTTGAAGGCACCTGGGATTTTTCGTTCAGCGGTTTAAAAACCGCCGTCCTGCGGGTTGTTCGGGAGTATGAAGAAACGAATAAACCATTGCCCAAAGCAGATATTGCAGCCAGTTTCCAGGCGGCGGCGGTTGATGCACTGGTCACCAAAACGTTTGCTGCTGCCAAGCATTTCGCCGTAAAAGAGATCATTTGCGCCGGTGGCGTGTCAGCCAATAAAGCATTGCGGGAAGCTCTATCTGTGCAAGCAGATTTTCCTGTGCATATACCGCCCTTATCCCTGTGCACTGATAACGCTGCTATGATTGCTGGGGCAGGTTATTTCCGTTATGTTTCTGGTCATGTCGATGATTTATCGTTTGATGTGATGCCATCTTGGGTATTAGAGTAATAATATCTCATGCGTTCATTTAGACATTGGACTCCGGGCTACTTGTTTCATCGTGTCGTCGAAAAAGTTTATCGCTGGACAAATCCGGATGCACCGTGGTTGACCCCACAAGCCAATGAGCTGCTCAATTCTTGGATACGAGATACCGACAGCGGACTTGAGTTTGGCTCCGGTCGTAGTACCGTCTGGTTCGCCCGCCGTTGTGGTAAATTGACCAGTGTTGAACACAATCCAGATTGGTATCAGGCAGTAACCAAACGCCTGAATGAGCAGCAATTGATTAATGTCGATTATCATTTATTTCCTCGAATAGATGATGCAGATTCAAGATCGAGCCAATATGTCAAGGTAGCTGAGCGCTTTGGCAGCGGTGAACTTGATTTTGTGCTGGTTGATGGCATCTATCGTGATGCCTGTGTTGCTGCGGTACTGGATAAGATCCGGCGAGACGGCATCCTTATCATTGATAATGTACATCTATATTTTCCAAGCGATTCGCGCTCACCCAATGCGATCAAAGTTGGTGAGCCACCGGCATCCGACCTGTGGCGACAAGCGTTGGATCAGCTTGGAAACTGGCGCCGGATATGGACGAGTAACCACGTGAGTGACACGGCGATATTTATCCGGAACTGAAAATAGCCAAGAATGAGATGAATACGATCAACTCGAAAATGGTGAAAGATAAACCTGCGGAACTGTCTGGAGAATCTCAAGAGGGTCAGGATCCTCAAACAAGGATCAATGATAGCCTGGTACACCGGGCGGGGGACCTGTGTCCAGTGTGTCAACATGATCGCTTGCACTACAACGGGATGATCGCGTTGACCTGTGACAGGTGTGGAACAATTGATGGGATTGGCTGTTTCACTTGATAGCTTGAAGGCATTACCCCGGGTGGGTGATCGACCAAGAGATTTATACGGAGGCAAGGATGAACGTTCACGTTGATTGGCAGAATGGGATGAGTTTCCAAGGAGTTTCTCCCACTGGTTTTACCGTACCGCTCGGCACAGATGCTGCGTTCGGCGGAAATAACGATGGTTTCAAGCCGATGGAGCTTATGCTGATCTCGCTTGCAGGTTGTACAGGTATGGATGTCATATCCATCCTCATGAAGAAAAAACAGGTTGTCAAGATGTTTCGGGTGAACATAGAAGCGCAACGTGGGGACGAACATCCCAAAGTATTTAAATCGATCGTGATTGAATATGTGTTTGGCGGAGAGAATCTTGACGCGCCGGCGATCGAGCGCGCTGTCCAACTGTCCGAGGAAAAATATTGCCCGGCTCAGGCGATGTTGCGCCATGCCGTATCCATATCGCACAAAATAACGATCATCGACCAAACCTAGGGGTAGATATCAGAGGCGATTTGGCTTGGCTGATCTGAACAGATACACGCCCGGATCGACTGGCTAAAGCGAACCAGTTTGCCCTGGTATTCGTCGTCACCATCTTGGGCGACCCATCCTTCCAGGTTGAATGCCAGGGGACCATCGGCAGGTACCCATTCGCCGTTATATTTCCTGGCGATATGGACATGAGTGCCGGTTGATCGCCCACCTTCACATGAAGGTAAACCAATTCGATCGCCGCTGTTTAAGTGAGTTCCGGCAGAAGGTATGCTATCCGTAGCCAGATGTAAATAGAACACAACCCAGCCAGTTCTTTCGTCGCCATCCATATCCAGGTCCAACACGGCGATAGCAGTTTCCTTCCTTGCGATAACACCCTCCGCCAATGCGACCGCCCATTGCGTTGTGGGTGTGCAACCGCCTTTAATACCCGGAGGCGCAAAGTCGATGGCTGCCCTTGGCTCACCTTCGCCCCAACCGGTGTGCGGTCCACCGGTGTATGCCCAGGCTGCTCCCGGTAGGAATGGCAAGCGCATTTCGGGTTGCTCAAGGCTGCCGGGAATATGGGGCGTTTGCGATTCCCAGGGGTCACCAAATAAAGATTGATAGGTGGCGAGGAAACCAGTTTCCCCAATTGCCTGATGGTATTGGTCTGGATCCATTACTTGGGAAAAATAATATTGAAGCCCGGCGCTTGCCGCATTTTGCCAGGGATCGACAAATATCACGCTGTGATCTTCCAGCTCATATGATTTTAGATCGCCGGTTCGCCATCCATAGTAACCATTATTCAATGCGTTGGCTGCCCATACCAACTGGCTATAAAAGCCTTGATGGAATGGTTCGATATAATTCAAGGTATATTCGAATGATTCGCCCTCGAAGGTGGGGCTGGACAACCCCTGCGCCTGGTACTCAACGATCGCCAGAAGTAGTTTGGGGCTGATGCTGAAATTTATTGCAACATAATCGATCAACTCCCCCCCCGTGCGCCATGCGCCGCCGGCATACTCGCGGTTAGATTTCAACCAGCCGGAATGAGAGTTTACAAAATCGCTGGTGTTAAAGTCCAGCAGATCGGGACCATTTATAAAAGAATTATCGGGAATTATTTGGATAGCGCTGCCCCATAGCGGCTGGTAATAGATTGGCACCTGGATCGGCATGCCGGGCGGCAGGGTGGTTGCGCTTTTCGGGATGGCGGGATTGGCTTCAAGGATTTCATCAACTGTCGTGTTGAAGTGCGCAGACAGAGCAGGAAGCGTATCCCCTGTTTGCACGGTGTAGTCCACTAATTCTCCTGGTTCATAACTGGGACGGGTGGGAAAGGCGGTCCGTGATGGCATTTCAGTTGGTTGCAGCGTTTCATAGACAATTAACGTTCTGGTCGGATTTACGGGCGCACAACCAACCAGCAGCGCCGTGAGGATCAAAGCGGAAAAAGACTTAACAGGTAGGATGACTCTAATTGTTGCCATGAAATGAGACTGCCTATTCAACGCGAATGATCCGGCTGTCGAACTCGCCAACCATAGATGCTCGAACGAGGACATCCTCCTTGATAAGCCATCCCTGATAAGGTTCCGAGCCGTTTTTTGCAATCCAATTACTCAGATTGAAAGGCATCGGACCATCCGCCAGAATCCATTCACCATTGAACTTTCTGGCAACATGGACATGCGTACCTGTCGAAGAACCGCCTTCACAGGATGGGTGACCAATGCGGTCGTTGGTGTTCAACCAGACGCCTTCTGCCACCCGGTCTTTGCTGGCGATATGCAGATAAAGCATTGCCCAACCGGTTTGTTCATGACCATCGCCATCCATGTCGACCATCACAATCCCGTTACCTGAACGCACAACCAAGCCAGCAGCAGAAGCAGTAACCCAATCAATGGATTCGGTACAACCATGCGACTCACTGGCTGGTGCAAAATCCAACGCTGCCAGGGCGCCATCTGGTCCCCAGGCAGAATGCGGACCGCCGGTCAGGCTCCAAACCGTTTTTGGTTGGAATGGTAATACCAGAGCTGGTTGGGTGAGGGTGGTTGGGTAAAGCGGTTCAACCAATTGTGCCCTCAACCAGGGGCTTTCGAACATTTGTTGGTGCAATTCAGGAAGACTGCCAGGCGAGTAGAGCACGCCACCCCAATTGCGCTGATCATAGAGTTTTGAAAACAAGAATTGAACCGCAACAGTACCGGCATTCAGATCTGGCGCCAGTCGGATCGTATCGTTGTTCGAAAAAGCCAACTCGGTCACCAACCCAGCCCGCCAGCCATAATATCCAAGCGATAATTGCGAGACTGCCCAACTGAGTTGATGATATAACCCCTTTTTTAATAGATTTTTATAACCAATGGGGTAATCTGTTTCAGCAATATTACGAGGTTGCCCATATACCCAATGGCTTTGGTACTCCAAGATCGAAAGCAGTAGCCTGGGGTTGATTGAGTTTTCAATCGCCACGCGTTGAACCACCTGTGCACCGGAAAGATTCCCGTTGGACATGTGTTCAGTGTAGGTGCTCAAATAGCCGCCGGCGTTGACGACAAAAGTTTCGATATCGAAATCAATCGCGCTGGGGGAGTAGACCACCTCGCTATCCGGAATCAGATGATCGGGAGGTCCGATCTGATCAAGCCTGTCCGGGATGATCAGGAGGATGTTTGGATCCAACAGACCAAACTCCGGCAGCAGCTCCGGACTTTCGATCTCATCGACATTCACATTAAACCTGACGGCAAGCGAAGGCAGCGTATCACCTGCCTGGGTGGTATAGAGGATTGGTGGTGCAGATGTGGGGGAAACGGCTGTTTTGGTAAGCGTAGGCGTATGAATAACCGGTTGCGGCGTGGGCACGGTCATGGTTTCTGTTGCCTGCACGATCGAATCCTGAGGATTCTGAGTCGCAATGGGGGTTTGTTCGGCCATGGGGGTGGGCTGATAGCCGACTCCGCCAGGAGTTGGAAGGTTATCCGGGTAGTTAACGCTGCGGGTACATGCCAGGGTTGTGACAAACCAGATGCTTAATCCGATTACTGCGATCCTATTTTTACCTGTGGATTTGATTTTCCGGTTTACGGCTGTCCCATGCTTCAATGACATAACCGTCCTTTACCAAATAACCATCATATTCTTCATTAGCAGGCTCGGCGAACCACCCATCCAACAGGAATGGAATGGCGCCAGTAGCTTCGATCCATTCCCCATTATACCTTCGGGCAAGGTGGACATGGGTTCCACTGGACAATCCACCCTCACAGGAGGGGTGACCGATACGGTCGCCTGGTGAGACGATCGATCCAGCCGCTATGCGATCCTGAGAAGCCATATGCAGATATAGCAACGACCACCCTGTCTGTTCGTAGCCGTCAAAGTCCAGATCGATGACGACAACACCATTGTTGGAACGCACGACCAAACCCGGCGCCGAAGCAGTCACCCAGGCGTTGTTCGGCACGCAGCCCGCCGTTTCACCCGGCGGCGCAAAATCCAACGCTGCCCAAGCAGAACCATCCCCCCAGCCGCCATGTGGTCCACCTGTGAAGGACCACGTCGCTTTATCTTCAAAAGGCAGTTGCATTATCGGCTGTTCCAAATCCGATGGGACCAATGGCTCTATGGCTTGATCAAATGCGTAACCAAATAATTGCTGATACGTGGCATTGAAACCACCCGAGGTGGTGACGCTTTCCCATTTCTCGCGGTCGAACAGTTGGCTGAAGAAATATTGCACACCAACCGTGCCGGCGTTAAGAGTGGTGGTGGGCAAAATAATGTTGCCATCCGGCAAAAAATACGCCGACAACACATTGGCTTTCCAGGTGTAATAACCAAAGTTCAACTGGTTGGCAGCCCAGGTCAACTGGCGCCAGAGACCTTTGCGGTTGCTGTCGGGATAGCCGGCGGGATAATCGATGAAGTAGGGATCTGGGTTTTTGGATGATACCCAGCCAGACTGGTATTCAAGCACTGCCAGGAGCAATTTAGGGTTCACGCTGAATTCCCGGCTGACGCGTGTGACGATCTCGCCGCCGCTCAGTTGTATTTCATCGACTTCTTCGCTGTAATCGGACAGGTAACCGCCTTTTTCGGCGATGAACGCTGCCGGATCGAAGAAGACCGTCATTGGTCCATACACCAGTTCGGAATCCGGGATTATCTTATAAGCAGGGCTGCTGCCATTGGGAACAGGCGCCGGGATGAGCAGTTGCTGTCCCACATCCAACAAGTTGGGATCGGCAATACCATTGGCTTCGATCAACATGGCGACCGTAACGCCGAACCCCTTGGCGATGATCGATAAGGTATCCCCGGCGGAGACGGTGTAGGTTTCCTCTGTATCACGCAGTTTGGGCAGCATGCGCTGGTTATCTGGGGTGGGGGTCAAAATTGGCTGACCCGGTTGGCGGGTGGGGGGAACAGTCACTTTGGGTGGAATGATGGTGGCGGCAGGAGGATGAGGCGAGTTGGATAACCCGGGAGGTTGGGATGTTTCACCTTCCGGCGGAAGTTCAGCAAGCTCATTTTCAGGAAACGTAATGACGCAACCGGCAATCACACCTGTTCCAGCAGCAATCACGAGGATTATATATAGCGCTTTTCGGGAAATAAAATTCATCAAGAATCAATCACTCGAACCCGAACGACATACGCCTTCCGCCGATCAAATGAAGATGAAGGTGGTCCACCGTTTGACCGGCATCCGGACCGGTATTAATGACAACGCGAAAGCCATTCTTATCCAAACCTTGGTCACAGGCGATGGCAGGCACTATGCTGAGCATATACCCTAAAATATCCTGATGATTTGGTGACAGCGAGAGCATGGAGGCGATGTGGATGTTCGGTATTATCAAGATGTGGGTGGGTGCAACCGGGCGGATATCCCAAAATGCCGTTACCAGGTCATCCTGATGGACGATCCGGGCAGGCTGGCGACCACTCGCAATGCTGCAAAAGATGCACTCTTCCATGTTACGGATTTACCAATGGAATGGGACCGAGGGATGGTTCGCAGACGATACGGTAATAATCCAGTTCTACTTGCTTGTTCGCGCTGGCGTACTCGGCTGCTGCGTTACCGACTTCGCGTACAACGTCGATATGGTAGGATGCATCAACGTCCCAGTATCGGGGTAATACCATCAATGGCAAACTGACAGAACCTTCCGGCATATACGACGGTCGTGCAAGATCACTTTCATCTGCGAGCGGAATCCAGTTGTACATGACCGGGCCGCGGGGATTAACGGTAAAACCCAGTTTAAATCCAACCTGAGCTGCGACCTCGGCTGCATACGGCGTGAATCCGCCGCCGGGCCAAATATACGCCACCGGCTTCCTGCCGTATACCAGTTCGACGGTCTCCATTGAGCCGTTGATCTCATTGAAAATATACTCTTCGGAAGTCACCCTTCCATAAACTTCTGTGTCGACAAGTGTGCCTGGCGCCCAATTTTGGATCGGGACGTTATGGACAACGCCGTGTCCCTCATGAATGACCCACCCCTCCTGTTGCAGCCGCTGATTGCCTTCGAGCACTTCCGTAAGTGTGCCAGGGATGCTTATCCAGGCATTGACGACCGGCACCCCGAATTCCTTGAAATGGGTCTCGTAATAATCGGCATAGTGGCGGTCATCGACGATCAGGATCACCGAGCGCTGGGGTATGCGCTCGTTCTCATACAGGAACCCCACCAACTGATCCATGGTGATGGCTTCGAAACCTTGTTCACGCAGGTCGCGAATCAACTGCGCCAGAGTCTCATGGGAAATCTGATTGGGCTGGGTGGCATCGCCATCGGTGATGGAGTGAAACATGACCGGCATGACGACCGTGCCCGGCGCACTCTTATTCGGATCCCAGCGGTTACGTAGGTATTGACAGGTGTCTTCAATGTATGTATGTGGATAATCCAGAGCGTTCAACCATTGTGAGACAAATGGCTGGGGTAGGTCTGGAGGCGTCTCGGCTATGGTTGGGGAGGGAGTTGGTGTTGCGGTTTCCAGCGGGGGGGCAAGCGTGGGTGTTTGGGTTGCATCCGGAACAGCATAGGTTGCCGTGAGCAATGCACTTTCGAAGATTGCTGTCAGGTCAGGCGAAGTGGCTGGGTTTGCCGGCTGGCAACCAGAAAGCATGGCAACAGCAATGATAATCATTAAGCCGAAGCCTGGATGAATTTTATTTCGCGTTTGCATCTTACCAATAATAATCAGGGCAACGAGTAAAAAAACGTTTCCCTACTGCTTGGGAGGCACATCACCCTTGATGTATGACTCCACCATCTCCCGGCAGAGCTCATCCTTGAACTGTTGGGGAGGCGTCTTCATGAAGTAACTCGATGGGGCGATCAATGGACCGGTGATGCCGCGGTCCAGCGCCAATTTGACGCAACGAACCGCATCAATGACCACCCCGGCGGAGTTGGGTGAATCCCAAACTTCTAATTTTGCTTCGAGGTTCAATGGCACATCCCCAAAAGTAGTGCCTTCCATGCGGATATGACACCACTTGCGATCGGTCAACCACGGCACGTAGTCCGACGGACCAACGTGAACATCATTTTCAGGCAGGGCGTAGGGCAACATGCTGGTGACGGCGCCTGTTTTCGATATTTTCTTGGATTCCAGCCGTTCACGCTCGAGCATGTTCAGGAAATCGGTGTTGCCGCCAAAATTCAACTGGTAGGTGCGGTCCAGGCGGACACCGCGGTCGACGAAGAGGCTGGTCAAAACACGATGCAGGATGGTTGCACCGACCTGGCTTTTGATATCATCCCCGATGATGGGCAAACCAGCCTGTATGAAGCGTTCCGCCCAGTATTTCGAACTGGCGATGAAGACCGGTATGGCATTCACGAAGCCACAACCAGCCTCAAGAACTTGCTCGACATACCACTTGGTCGCCATCTCTGATCCCACCGGCAGATAATTAACGACGACGTCGGTCTTGGTATCTTTGAGGATCTTGACGATATCCGCTGTTGGTCCTGGAGCTTTTTTTACGATCTGTGAAAGGTATTTTCCCAGACCATCATGGGTCATACCACGATAGACCTGGACCCCTTTTTTAGGCACTTCGGCAAATTTAAAGGTATTGTTGGGAAAGGCGTAGATCGCCTCGGAGAGATCTTTGCCCACTTTGGTATCAACGACATCAAATGCGGCTGTAAATTCAATATCCTTCACATGATAACCGCCCAGGTTGACATGCATCAAGCCGGGCACTCTATCACTATCGGCTGCTTTCTTGTAATATTCTATTCCCTGCACGAGGGATGAGGCACAGTTACCGACACCGATAATCGCGACCCGCACCTTCTTTTCTTGTACCATCTTTGCACTCCTGGATAATGATTGGTGTATTCAGTTGGGGCGATAATCTTACCCGATTAACGCAGATGAGGACAGCAATCCTCACCACCTGTATTATACCAATTCACAAGGTGGCGCGGCGGATTCTTTCTTGGGCAGGCAGTATCTCATAAAGAGAGCGGAGGGGGTGCAGAGGAAGATCATAAATCATTAAGTGTGTATTTTGTGAAGTAAAAAGTCGATGAGGGTAGGACGGCTCCTTTCCGGCGGTGGGGGGATCGCCGTGCGGCGATGGTTCAGGCGCGGCGACGGCGAGATTTGTTCCTGTTTTTTTCGCGGTTCGAATGGTACGGACGACGGACGGCAAACGGCTATCGCTGACGGCGAGAAGGTTGCGAACGCTGAGGTGACGGGAGGCATTCGGCTGGAGGGTTTCGGAAGATGGGGCTTTCCCCTTTAGATCGCTTCGCTGCGCTCGCGAAGTTGGATGGTTTGCTTTGCAAGGGGCTCGGCGGCGGGATTTGTTCCTGTTTTTTTCGCGGTTCGAATAGTCCAGGCGGCAGACGGTTAGGTGAGCATTCGTTTCCAGGATGCCGGTATATGATACGAATGAAACGAATAGGCAAGGCGGGATTGATTATGGGGGATGTTAAGGTGCAAGGCAGAGACACACGACGGCATGCCGTCATGGCAGCCATCGAAAGCCCACCGTATATCAATTATAGAATATATGTTCTGTTTTGTCAAGACAGACATGCCCT
>JABLXM010000093.1 GCA_013177815.1 Anaerolineae bacterium
ACCAGGTTTATTTCGAAAGCTATATCCAGGCTGCTTTGGCTTATGACACCGCCCGCCAGTTGGGGTTGCCGCAACGCATGTTACGCTATCAGTTTGGACCATTCCTGGCGTATTTCCACACCAGTCGCAATGATGACCTGTTGACGTTGACGGACTACGCGCTTGAGATCACGCCCAATTCGGAGGAGGCGCTGTTGTGGCGTGGCTGGGCGCTCTACCGCGCAAGTGACCGGGCGGGCGCTGCCGAGAGCTTCCAAAGGGCGCTCGATGCCCATCCCGGCTACGAGGATGCCATCTATGGGCTTAACTTCTTGCGAGAGAATTGAAGGCTTGGGATGAATGACGCTCCCCTCAAATCGCTCATCGTCCTCGCGGTTGCCTCGCTGTTCGTTTTGGCGCTGCTGTGCATCGCTGGTGCGTTGGTCATGGCTGGTTTGGTCGGGTGAAGGAAGGGTGTGATGGCGCTTGATCTCGCCCGCGTGCGCGCCCTGTGTTTCGATGTCGACGGCACCCTCAGCGATACGGATGATCTATGGGTGCGTCGTTTCGCCGCCATGTTTGAACCCTTCCGTATCTTTTTTCCGCACCGTCAGGTGGAACCCTTTGCCCGTTGGGTGGTCATGGGCATTGAGACTCCCGGCAACCTGGTCTACAGCCTGCTCGACCGCCTTCACCTCGATGATGAAGCTGCCCGGCTGATCAATGCCCTCTCCCGTTGGCGCAAAGCCAGTCGGCATCATTCCTTCCTGCTCATACCGGGCGTTGAACACATGCTGGAACGCCTGCATGGGCGCTTCCCATTGGCGGTCGTCTCTGCCCGGGATGAAGCCTCCACCCTGGCGTTCTTGGAGCAATTCGACCTTCGCCGGTATTTTTCAAGCATCGTTTCCGCCCAATCCTGCGCCTATACCAAACCGTTCCCGCACCCGGTGCGCAAGGCAGCCGAAGAACTCGGTGTGCCAGCCTCGGCTTGCCTGATGATCGGCGATACCACCGTTGACTTGCGTGCTGGTCAGGCTGCCGGAGCACAGACGGTAGGTGTGCTGTGCGGTTTTGGTCGCCGCGGAGAGTTGGAACGTCACCAGGCGGATCTTGTTCTTGAAAATACTGCTTTCCTTGCGGATCTATTGCTCGGAACCGAATAAAAACCCTCCCGTGGACGCCGGGAGGGTGATATATCGACCAGTCTGGCAGCGTCAGGGTAACGACAGCCCGAATAGTCTCAACAACGGACGCTCGCTCCCCAAGAAAGAAACAGGTGACCACGGTATTGCCAGGAACAGGATCAGGAAAGCGGCGCTGAACCACAAAGCTGCCGCGCGATGCTTCGCATTATCCTCGCCGGCTTTCTTCGCCTTGCTTGCACCCACGTGAACCAGTACCAATGAGATCAGCATCATCAGGATGTGTTCGATTGCGAAGAAGCGTGTGACCTCGTCGCCCATCGCAGCGCCGAAATTGCGAAAAGCGGTATAGGTGAAGGTGCCCGGCGCAAAGTAGAGCATCAGACCAAGCAATACCTGCACGTCGAACATCCCGGCGAACAGCGTCCAGATGCGCGCGTCGCTGGTCGTGAAGGCGCGTTTAGCCAGCCACCCGCTCCAGGCGCGCACCAGCGCGATCGCAGCCAGGATGACAACAACCCACCGCAGCAAGTTGTGAAATGTCAACAAAGTAGTATAAAGCCAGATCGGGATCGTCATAATGATAACTCCTTCTGGTTGAATTATAAATGAAATGAATGACAGGCGCTGCCAGGTGTAGATAGCGATTATTTGACCGTAAAGGTCACCGGTTCGGACTCCGTTGAATTGCCAGCCAGGTCGGTGACGTTCAACTGCAATGTGTGCTCGCCGCGTGTGGCATGCCAAGCCAGCGAGTATGGCGCATTGGTGTTGTGCCCGATCTCCTTGCCGTCCATGAGGTAGGTCACACGCTGGATACCGATCTGGTCCCCGACCAGCCCTTGCAGGTAGATCGACCCGTCTGAGCCGGCTTCGATTTCCTGATCGGACAGCGGGTAGGTGATTTCAACCGAAGGCGCCTGGTTGTCCACTGTAACCTGGATGACCGCGGTCTCGACCGATTGGTCATCCCGCAATACCAGCAGACGTAGCGCGTAGACGCCATCCTCGTTCGTTTGCCAGGTGCCCAGTTCACCGGCGTCGACCGGCTCTCCGGTCTCGACCAGTTGCTGCCAGGTGGCGGGGTTCAGCCCCCGTCCTACCTGCAAGCGGTAACTGTCGAAGCCTTCTCCGCGCGCGCTGCCCGCGATGACGACCTCGCCATTGATGTAAGCGAACATGGGCGGAGAGGTGATATTGACATCCGGCATCGTAGGCGGTATTGCAATGGCGTCGTAGGTGGTGGGAGCGGTCGTCACGCCGGCTGCCTTCGCCCAATCCTCGGCTTCTGACGGCACGATCATGAACGTCCGTTCCTCGATCAGTTCGAGCGGCGTGAATACCGTCGCCAGCATCCCGGTCTCGCGGTTGACCGCCAGCTTACGGTAGAGCGTGTCGTACCCGGTTGGTTCGCTGCCCTGCAGGAACAGTTCGCGAACCATCGAAGGGCAATCGACGGTCGGCAGCAACCCGGAGGGATCGCACACATCGACAGCCACCACGCCCTCCGGTTGCAACCAATCCGTTGTGGGCAAATCGCGAGAAGCATATTGCATCACGGCGTACCACAGCCCACCGGGAATGCCTGCCGCAACGGGTGTGGTCGTGTCCTGCGGCAGACCGAACCAGGTCGTCACGAGCAGTTGCGGCGTGTAGCCGGTTGCCCAGGCGTCCTGACCGTTGGCGGTTTGTCCCAGCTTACCGGCAGCCGGTCGCCCAATTTCGAAGAAATTGGGAAAACCCAGCGAGTCGCGCCGGGCGATCGGATCGCTCAGGATGTCGTGCGCCAGGTACGCCAGCGATGGGTTGACGATCACCCGCCGGGTGGGTTCGCCCGCCTGGTAGACCAGGTTGCCGGCGTGGTCGGTGATCGAGACGATCAAGGTGGGTTGCAAGGGACTATCCTCACTCGTGCTGTTGCCGACCAGGGTGCCTAAATTGGCGAGGGTGTTATAGAACTGCGCGACTTCCAGGATGTCGATCCGCCCACCGGCAAAAAGCAGCTCGCCGCTGGCGGTGTTGGCATCCAACCCGGTGAGACCAGCCAGTTGCGCTAGCCGCCACGCGTTTTGGGCACCGATCTGCTCGACGAGCGCGCCGAACGGGATCAGATGATCATTTGCCAGCGCGTTGCGTAGGCGCTGCGGTCCGTGTTCCTTGTCGTCCGGATTCTGATAACCAGCCAGGTCCGGCGGTAAGGTTGCTTCGATGTCCCACACCAGACTGGCAGGACTCATACCGCGCACGAAACCGGAAAGCGCCACCGCTGGTGTCAACAACGAGCCGGGGGCGTGGTCGCGCAAGCCAGGGCTTTCTCCCCCTATCCCGGTCTCACCGGTCAACGCCAGGACGCGCCCGGTCGCCACGTCCAGGATCACCAGCGCCCCTTGCAGTTCCTGAGGCAACGGATTGTCGCCGGCGCGGGTTGGCAGCAACCGCGCTGTTTCACAGTCTGTCATGTCGTTGACGGCTGCCTCCTGGTTGCCGGTTGCCTGGAGTAGTTGGGCGGTCAAGCCGCATTGCGCCTCGCGCTGCAGGTCGTAATCCATGCTTGTGATGACTTTTAGCCCCCCGCGCTGCAATCGCAATGATCCGACCTGCTCGGATGCCTGCGCCAGCGCCATGCGGGTGAACGCTTTCGCCAGCAGCGGTTCGGCGGTCTCCCTGCTTTGAATCTCCATTGGGATGGCTTGCAGGCTGGCAACCTCCTCCGGTCTGATCATGCCGCGTTCTGCCAGTAAGGGGTAGATGGCTTGTTGTTGCTCCAGGGCGGCGGCTGGCGCGTCCAATGGATTGAGCGCCGGTGCGCGATTGGCAGCCGCCAGCAACGCCGCCTCAGCCAGGTTCAACACGCTGGCAGATTTACCGAGGTACAACTGGGCGGCTTGTTCCACCCCGAACGCCAGGTGCCCGTAGTAGGCGCTGTTCAGGTACCATTCCAGCACTTGCAGGCGTCCGTAGCGGGCAGTCAACTGCCCAGCCAGGATGCGCATGCGCAGCGCCTTGCGCGTTCCCTCCGGTTCGGATTCGAGCAGCAGGTCGCGCGCCAGGTGTTCGGCGATCGTTTGGGGTTGCGGGTCTGTCAGCGCCCACCAGGCGAAGCCGGGGCTTTCCCAAAAGCCAGGCTCGATCAGTGCGATCGTAACCTGGACGATCTGTGGCGAGATGCTCTCCTCATCGTCCACGCTTACCGGCAGGAATTTACGCTCGATGCCCGGATTTTCCAGCGTGTGAATCAGGTTGATGCCGGTGTGGTCGTAGATGCGGGTGGGCGTGAGCAACAAGCCGTCTTCGCGATTCAGCATCAGAGGGACTTGTTCCAGCGAGGGCAGACCGGCGCTGAGGTCGGCGTAGAGCAGCACCCCCGCCAGGATACCCGCAACACTCACCATCAGCAATCCCAGCCCAACAGCGATGGAAAATCGTCCAAAGCGGCGGGAGGGGCTGGTTTCTTGCCTGCGCTTGTGGCGCAGGCGTCGGTTCAGTAGCAGGATCCTTTGGAGTGAGCGGTTCTTGTCAATTATCATTGGGGTCATTATGGGATGGCTGGGGTGGGGGTGCTGCTGGTGACGGTCGTTGTCGTGGCGTTCTCCAGGCGTGCCTGGGCAAAGCTGCGCCAGGCTTCCGGGATTTGTTCATCATCATTGGGCAGGTTCAGCAATGCCTGCCAGTCCCGCTGGGCAGATGCCGGCTGGTCGAGCTTTTCCAATGCCTGCCCGCGCCAGAAATACACTTCGGCTTCATCCACCAGGCTTTCGGCATAAGCCAGCGCCAGGCTCAATTCCTGGTAGGAGTTGCCGTAATCTGCCAGTGAGAACAATGTTTTGCCCAATGCCAGGCGCGCCTCAAAGGAGCGGCTGGCGAACACCAGCGCCTTGCGCAGGTCGGATTCAGCCGCGTCGAATTGATCGATGCTGTAATTCAGCCTGCCGCGCCCATACCAGGCAGCATATGAACGTGAATTGAGCGCCAGCGCTTGGTCGTATAAGTCCATTGCCTGGGTGACCTGGTTGAATTTCGCGTAGACATCTGCCAGCCAAACCATCGCTTCATCGTCATCAGAAGTGTGTTGCAGGTAGAGTTCGAGCGGTTCCTGCGCGGCTTGCAGTTCGCCGGACGCCAGCGCGGTTTCGCCCGCCAGCCGGTAAGCCGGCAGGAAGGTCACGTCGTTCGCCATGGCTGCCTGGGCATCCTGCAGCGCTTCGGCAGGCTGCTCCAACATCATCTTCGCCTGCGCCCGGTAATAGTATAGCAGCGTAGAGCCGGGCGCCAGCGCTTCGACGTGGTTGAGCGCTGCCAGGGCGCCTTCGGGGTCACCCTGCAGGATATCCAGGCGCGCCAATTCCAGCCAGGCTTCGTGCAGGCTGGTATCCAGAGCCAGCGCAGCTTCCAGGTCGGCGCGGGCGGTTCGGTAATTGGCGCTGCCTTGCGCCATACGCGTGCGGGCTTTTCCCAGGTACGCCGCAGCGAATCCGGGATCCTGACTCAACGCGCGCTCGTAGGCGCTGATCGCCTTGGTGTAATCGCCGTTGAAACGATGAGCTTCACCGGTGAAGTAATCCACATCCGCCGCATCCGGTTGGGCGGTGGCGGCAAAACTGAGCGACGTTAGCATACCTTCCCAATCCTGACGTTCGAGGGCGCGCATCGCCAGGC
Source organism: Anaerolineae bacterium (assembly GCA_013177815.1). GTDB lineage: Bacteria > Chloroflexota > Anaerolineae > Anaerolineales > Anaerolineaceae > JABLXM01. The sequence goes on from JABLXM010000093.1 coordinate 5,781, forward strand.
GGAAGTCTTCGCTGGCGGGGTGGGGGGTGTTCACCACCAGCGGGGTGGGCGTATACGTTGCGTCCAGCCGGGCGATCAATGGGGGCGCGCCGCCGGTCGACGCCGTCACCAGTGATTGCGGGGGGGTCTGTGTTGGCAGGAATGTGGGTGATGGACCGGAAGTGATCAACAAGGTGATTGGTTCGAAGGTCGGTTTGCGGTTGAGCAGACCGATACCGACGATGACCACGGTTGCCAGGATCAACAATATACCGAGGATGCCGAGGCTGGTTTTCCAGGTGAAGAAGGACGGCGTTTTGGGCGTCTGGAAGGCGTCCAACCCCGCCGGCTGCCAATCCTTGCGTTCCAACCGCACGCGCGCCTTGGGCTTCGTTCCTTCCGGCGTTTCACCATAAATGGAGAGACCCAGCACCGCTAACTCGTTCTTGGGATCCAGACGGCGGGCTTCCTTCAGGCAATAGAGCTGTTCTTTGCGCGTCTGCACCACCCCGCTCATGCACAACCAGTACTCGGCGCGGCTGGGGTCCATCTTGATCAGGCGCGCCAGCAGATCACGGGCGCGGGCGCGCTGGTTATTTTCCAAAGCAGACAGCGCTTCCTCATAAAGCCGATCCTGGTCAGCCATACAATGAGTTTAACACAGGCGCATGACGTGGGCAAGAAATACGCTGGGTTATAATCCACCTATGCGCGTGACCCTGGTGTTGTTTTCTATCGCATTCGTGCTGGCGGCGTGCGCTGCTCCCCCACCGGCGCTTACGCCTTCGGCAGCAGTGGCGACGCTGGAGATCTACCATACCCGTACGCCCAGCCCTCCTCCCCCGGACGGCGCATTCGGCACTGCCACCCCGTTGCCGTCCGCCACGCCGACTCCCCGCACTTATACCGTGAAACTCAACGATACTTATGGCACGCTCGCCACCCGTTTCGGCGTCACGGTCAACGACCTGGTGGCAGCTAACCCGGGTATCGACCCCAATGCCTTGATCGTCGGCATGGTGTTGATCATCCCACCGGAGGTTGAAGGTGGCACGGAGGGTGTGCCAACCCCCACTGCGGTCAGTGTCCGGTTGGACCCGCCCCATTGCCTTGCCTCTGTTGAAGGCGGTGCCTGGTGCTTCAGTGAGGTGAACAACACCCAGGGCTTCACCGTCGAGAGCGTGCTGGTCGAATTCCGCATCTCATCGCGCGGCGAAATCCTGGCGTCTCGCCTGGCAGCCGCACCTTTGGATATCATCCCGGCAGGAAGTAGCTTGCCGGTGGGTATTTATTTCCCGCCCGAAGTGCCGGATGACATGCTGGCTGGCGCAACGCTGGCGGCAGCGCTGCCGCTGGAAGATCCCGGCTCGCGCTATCTGGATGCAATATTGTCGGATATAACCGTCGATATTGCGGACAACCAGTTGAGCGCGGCGCTTCAGGGCGTGGTGATCAATCAGGATGATGGGCGCACGGCGCGTGAGGTTTGGGTGCTTGCCGCCGCCAGGGACCGCCAGGGTCGGGTCAGCGGCATCCGTCGTTGGCAGTGGCAGGGCGAAGCTGCCCCGGGTCAAACCATCCCATTTTCATTCGCGGTATACAGCCAACTTGAAGAGATCGAATCGGTCGACCTGTACGTCGAAGCCATCCCGTGAGACGATTTTCACTCGTTCCAGATCAGGTAACCATCCAATTTACAGGTTGCGTGCCCCAGGTCTGAACGCACGCAAACGCGATACGAGATGACCGTGCCATCCTGTACATCCGGCAGGATGGGTAAGGTGATTTCTGAGCGCCCGTTATCGTCGCTGGTTCCCATGATGAAACGGTATTCCTGCCCATTTGGGGTGTAGACATCCAGCAGGGGCACCACACCGGGATATGGCTTCATTGTGGAGCGTTTGTGGACCAGCACGCGGATGACCTGGTTTGCGTCCGCCGCCGCCTGTGAGTAGGTTTCTGAGGTTTGGATGATGACATTGGCATCCGCTGTCGTGATGGGTCTTATGGCAGCCAGATCGAGTTTATTCAGGTATTGCAAGCCCAGCGGCGCCGGGCGGGTTTGGAAGCGTTCATCCGGTGTGGTGTAAAAATCCAGGCAGTAATTCTGGAAGCATTGCCGCGGCACATTGCCATTGGCGCTGTAACGCAGGGTTTCGGCGATTGGGGTGCCCGATAGCACCGTGCCGCCGTGCGCCGTGATATAGCGATCGAATTGCACCGGCACCGGGTATCCTTGTTCCCCTTGGATAGGATAGAAGACCAGCCGCGGGTCAGCCTCCGGTGCGCGCGGCGGGGTGGCTGTCATGTTCAACAGGATCGGTAAATTCCGCAGCCGTATGTTGCCAGGCTCGTCGACCGGAGCGTAGACGACCATATTTTCGAAGACTTGTTCCATCTCTCGCCCGTCGCCGGTCGTGTAGACATCGGTCAAGGCGCGCCCGGCGATTCGCTCCCAGGCGATATCCGCGAAGTGTTGGCGGAAAGCCTCTGTCGTTTGGTATTTCGAGATCGATAATTTCAGGGGAGTGTCATAGGTGCAGTTGCTACCGCAGAAGGTCGATCCCAACGGCAGCAGGCTGACTGTTCCGGGAGAGTCGGCAAAATTATGGAACAGGGCTGCTGATTCGAAATATTGTTCGACGCGTTGTTCCTGATAATTGTAGATTGGCTCGGTCAACGGTTGTCCGATCGTGCCCAACCCGCCCAGGTGATCCACTACCGGGATGAAGTCCGGATAGATCATGGTGGCGCTGTTCACCGGGTTACCAGCCACGCCGACCTGGGTGCCTAATTTCGCCAGAAAGAAACGGCTGGCGTCGCTTTTTGCAGGGTTGGTGCACATGAGAACGTTGACCGTATACTGGCAATTGGCGTTGTTGACCGAGATCAAGGGGGAGATCGGCGCTCCCAGCCATTCCTTACCCAGCGATCGATAGAATTCCTTTAATGACGCATCGACCGCATGGATGCCGGCATCCTTGTCTGCCCTTGGGAACGCGTCTGAACTGCAACTGCTGAGGATGATTGCCACTAGAAGGAAAACTGCCAGGATTCCGGCAGGAGGTTGCTTGCGTCCCTGCATGTTGTCTGCTCCCGGCAACATGAATAGTTTTCCTCTCGGCGCTATAAAAATGGGCAATTGAACGATCAATTGCGGGAATCAAATTATAACCACCATCATCAGGTTGTTCCTTAAATAATCGGAATTTTTAAGGTTTCTAATAAGATGGTAGAGGAAAAATTGCCCCCCGCTCACCTGCCTTTCCTTCGGCAGAACCAGGGATTGAAACCTCTAAGCCAAACGGCAGGTAAAAGAGATCGCTGCCCCGATCGTCGATAACATAATACTGAGCGCAGCGATGTATCCCGATAAGATTCTTCGCTGCGCTCGTTTGACACGCCGCCACATTTTGTCCCAATGTCCATCGGGGGGGCGGGCTGAGTGACGCGTTATGGTTGTTTCTCGATCATTTACTGTTGACTTTGATGGCTTTGGGGCGCGCTTGCTCCGAGATCGGGGCGCGCAGGGTCAGGATGCCGTCCTGCAGGTTCGCTTCGACGCTGGCAGCATCGAGCGCATCGGGCAGGGTGATGGTGCGGTGGAATTTCCCGCTGGGACGTTCCATCCGCAGGTACTTGGCTTTCTCATCCCGTTCATGGTTGAATTCGCCCTCCAACGTGATGGTATCGCCGACCAACTGGATCGAAAGCTCCTCCGCTTTGACGCCCGGAATTACCGCAGAGATGTAATAGGCTTCGCCGTCAGTGTGTACATCGATCGGGAATGACACCAGCGATTGCATATCGGCGCTGCCGTTCTCTACCATCTGCCTGACAAGGCGGCGGGTGTGGTGACCGTAAGGTGCGTATACGAACATTGACATGATATCCTCCAATTACTACCGATAAGTTTTGTATATGCCTATACTATAGGGCGCGAATATCTGAATCCCATTAGAAAATTCTCTATTTTATGTATGAGATTCTGAATTGTGGTATGATGCACAAATTGGAGAAGATTGACCACGATGGATGATAAGATCACGATCATTGAAGGACCTCCGCCGACGTTCCAGGAGATCAATGATGGTTGGGCGCTCGGTATCAACGAAAGCCCGCTGCTTTATGACATTGCAGTGACGCACTTGCGCACGTTCAATGGACCCGCCCTGGTGGAACGTTGCCATCGCGCCTGGAGCCATAGGGATAATATCTATTTACATTATCGCAATGATATCGGTCTGGAAGAATCTGCGCCCATCATGGCTGCCAGGGCGCTGGAGACCGATGACGGCAATTTACTCGTGTTATGGGTGCGCCTGCCGTTCCAGGATGATGACGCCGAAGATGAAGAATTTGATCTGGATGAAGGCGAAAGTAACGCCTGATCGTTCAAGTTCTGGCAGACTGTTCGACAAATTATTAGTTTGACATTCATTGCCCGGCTGGCTGCGGGCGATGTTATCCACGTCACAGAAGTAGCCTGGTTGCATGGTTTTTTCACTAATAAATCCCCAAAAAGGTAAATGATATAATGACGGTCATGAAAAAGCAGGGTTCACTGCTTCTTATCCTGGCAGGCTTGGTGCTTGCCGGTCTGGTGATCGCTGCTGTCCCATCCCTGCGGGATCGGGTGGTCTACCACCTGGATCAGTGGCGCGTCAAGGCTTATTATGCCTTGTTTCCACCAGAGGAAGCCGTCTTTCAACCCGGCGGCACACCGGATAGCACGGTGACAGCCGTGCCGGTTGTCAACACACTTACCCCCACCATTGTCAGCCAGCCAACTGCTGAGCTGTTGGTTGTTACGCCAACTGTAGTGGTGCCAACCCCCACCGCCTTGCCGCAAAGCTACATCATCACGGATGTCAAATGGCAGAATCAGCAGGGCATCGATCGTTGGAATTACTGCGCTCCTGCCAACCTTTACATGGCGTTGAACTATTGGGGCTGGAGCGGCACCGTCTACGACGTGGGCGATACCATGAAGCCGTTCCAGGATGACAAGAACGTCATGCCCTATGAGATGGGCGATTTCATCCTGGAGAACACCGATTACGGCGCGGTCATCCGTTACGGCGGCACGTTGGAAACCATCAAGAACTTCATCGCCAATGGCTTCCCGGTGCTGATCGAAAAAGGCACCTATATCCTGGAGACCACCACCAACCGCATGGGCTGGATGGGTCATTATAATTTCGTCAACGGTTATGACGATGGTCGCGGGGTGTTCATCATTCAAGATTCCCTGCTGGGGGCGGATTACGAAATAGCCTACGATGTGATCGAAAAGGAATGGCGTGCCTTCGGCAACACGTTCATGCTGGTCTACCCGCCCGAGCGTGAGGGCGAGGTCTTCGCGCTGCTGGGCGATTATGCCGATGTCAGCAACAGTTACCAAATGTCGGCGCAGGTGGCGGCAGATGAAACCGCCACCCTCACCGGTGTGGATCGGTTCTTCGCCTGGTTCAACCGCGGTTCAGCGCTGGTGCGCCTGCAGGACTATAACGGTGCAGCCACGGCGTACGATGAAGCCTTTCGCTTATACGCCGAACTGCCGGATGAAGAACGTCCCTGGCGCATGATGTGGTACCAGACCGGACCCTATTTCGCTTATTTCTACACCGGGCGTTACCAGGATGTCGTTGATCTGGCAGATCTCACCATCTCGGCAGCCAACCAGCCCTACCTGGAGGAATCCTGGTATTGGCGTGGGCGCGCCAAGGCTGCTCTCGGTGATCTGACCGGCGCCCAGGCGGATATCTGCCAGAGCCTGGAATACCACCCGGGTTTTCCCCCTGCAATTGAAGTATCACGGAACCTGGGGATCTTTTGTCCATGATACGCGTATTGCACTTTGCGGACGCCCACATCGATTCAGCCGCCCATGGTCGCCATGACCCGGAATCCGGCTTGCCGGTGCGGGTGATGGATTTCCTCAAGGCGTTGGATACCATTATCGATACGGCGATCAATGAAAAGGTGGACCTGGTTATCTTCGCCGGCGACGCCTATAAGGACCGCTCGCCCTCGCCGACCTATCAGCGGGAGTGGGGTAAGCGCATCATGCGGCTCTCCAATGCCGGCATTCCCACCTTGCTGCTGGTGGGCAACCACGACCTCTCGCCGGCGGTGGGGCGGGCGCATGCCTTGCAGGAATATACCACCCTGCAGGTGCTGCATGTTCAAGTGATCGCCGCTCCCAAATTCCTGCACCCGCAGGATCTGGAGGGCTTGCCGCTTCAGATCATTGCCATGCCGTGGGTATCGCGTGCCGGTTTGGCAGCGACGTTGCAGAACGAAGGCGCGGGCGAGGTCGATCTGGAGCGCGAGGTGGAAGCCACGATCCATAGCATTATTTCTGACTGGGTGGAGAAGTCGGATCCAGACCTGCCGCTCATCCTGGCAGCGCATGCTTCGGTGCAAGGTGCGATCTACGGCGGTGAACGCCTGGTCTCGCTTGGCAATGATATTGTTCTCTCCG
>JABLXM010000094.1 GCA_013177815.1 Anaerolineae bacterium
CCGCGAATCGGTCCGTTGACGACCGTCACCGTGCCGGTGGCGCGGTAGTAGTCATTGTTTAGCCACAGCCCGCTGGCGCCGATATAGTTGTACGATGTGTAGTCGGTATCGCTGTCGTTCAGCGAGATCAGGTAATTGCCGCGGTTGTCCTGATTGATGCCGGTGATGCGGGCGCGGTAGAGACCGTTGGGGGTGTTGCCGTCCGTCAGCGTGCATTCGGAAACATCCGTGCAGCTATATAGCGCGTCCCACGTATCTGTCCCGGAGTTGTACATTTCCCAGACGAGGTTGCCCTGGAACTCCAGGTAGACGTGCAATTCCACCGGGAGCGGTCCGTCGGTGACCTCGAACTCATAGACATCGCCTTCGTTCCATGCCCCCGCGTCCCAATCCCACAGCCAATCGTTCAGCTTCTCCGGCACGGTGGTGTCGAACCCGATTGAGGTGTAATGTACATCGTTGTTGCTCGCCTCCACGTCGACCAGCTTGATGTTGCCCACCGAGCGCGCCCGGATGCCATGCCCGTTGTGGTTGTTGTTGGCTTGCCCGTTGGTCAGCGTGATCGGCACGGGCGTGAATACCGGCAGCCAATTTCCGATGTTGGACAGATTCAAACCGTGCCTGCCGTTATCATTCGCCTGGAAGTTGGTGATGGTGATGGCGCCGGTGGCAAAGATGCCGGCTCCATCCAAACCATTGTTCCAGAAGTTGTTCTGGTTGTCACCTACCGAAGCGATGGTGACCGCTCCATTGGCGTTGAGCCAGTTGGTATCCACCAGCAAGCCATACGTGCCATTCTGGGAGATATTGATATTGCTGAGCTTGACTGCGCCGCCGGATGCGATATACAAACCCATGCCCCAGTTGCGGCTGAAATCGTTGTTCCAGCCGCTGGTGATGTTCAACGTCACCGCCCATTTGCCCAGGCAGGCTTCATCGATTCCAGCCAGGCAGTTGTCGATGTAGGTACCGTCGAATTGGCCCTGCCAGCCGTTTTCGTAGACGTTCAGCCGTGCCAGCGTCACCGGTCCGTGCGCTTCGACCCGCAGACCCTCCTCGCCGTTGCGCGAGAAGTCGTTGTGCCAGTAAGCGGTGCGCAGCACTTTGACCCCGCCGCTGGTGGTGTTCCGCAGCAGGACGCCTTTTAGCTGGTTGTCGCTGGCGCTGATGTTGGTGGCAGTGATCGTTCCCCCCGCGGTGACCTCTACCCCGCTGCCGTTGTTTCTCGAAGCGTCGATGTTCGAAAGCGTCACCGGTTTGGGCGTGAGCGGGGACTCGTTCGTCACCCGGATGCCCATCTTATCCAGGGCGGGGTCGTCGGACCGTCCATTTTCTTGAGCGCTGATATATGCCAGCGTCACTGCGCCGCTGGAGGTGATGTACAGCCCGGCTTCGCCGTTCCTGGCGATATTCAACCAGCTTGTGCTCGTCCCCAGCACGCTGACGCCGGAACCTGAGCCGCTGCTGTTGTTCACCAGGATGCCGTAGCCGCGGTTGTCGCCGGCATTGATGCCCTTGAGCGTGACGATGCCCTTGCTCACAACCTTCACCCCGGCTTCGCCCTGGTTGTTATAGAACCAGCCGGCGGTCTCCAGGGTGACCGGCTTGGGCGTTGGCGCGCCGGAGTTATTCAATAACATACCAATGCCGGCGTTATTGTGCGCCCAGCCGATCTTGTAGGTGATGCTGTTCTGCGCCACCACCTGCACGCCGAAATCCTGGTTGTTCCCAGCGCCGCTGTTGGTCATCGTCACCGTCCCGGCGGGGTTGCTCACCTCGATGTATATGCCGCCGAAGGCGTTATCGTGCGCGCTCAGGTCGTTGATGGTGACCGAGCCATTGGTGTTGATGATGACCCCATGCAGCCCGCCGGTCCCGAAGTAATCTCCCTGGGCGTTGCTGACTTCATTGGTGCCGTAAGTGTTGAGGATTTTGACCGGCTGCGGCGTGGCGGCATTGATGTTCACCAGGTGTATGCCTGCAGCGCGGTCATTGTTGCTGGTGACGCCGTTGAGCGTGATGGCGCCGCTCGAGGCTACCCAGGTTCCGGTGCCCCAGTTGTTGCTGGTGAAGATGCCGGACAGACTGGTGGTGCCGGAAACTTTGAGATCGATGCCGGTATCGTGATTTTCCCAGGCTGCCAGGTCCTTGCCGACCAGGTTGCGCCCACCGGGCGTGGTGGGGCAGGTGCCCACTGCAATGCCAAAGCCGGAACCGCCGGTGCCGTCATTGTTTTGACCGTTGTTGCTGGCGGCGATGGATAGCAGGCTGATATCGCCCAGCGTCTCGATGTGGATGCCGTCATCACCGTTGTAGTGCGTCTGCAGGGTGTTGACGGTCACTTTGGCGGCGGTGTTGGCTAAGGCGTAAACGCCGTTGCCGCCGTTGTTGGCGGTGTTGCTGTTGAGCACTTCGATGCCGGTAACGCCGGTGACGTACAAGCCGTCCCCCTGGTTGCCGTTGGCTTCGATGCCGCTGAGCCTGGCGAGCCCGGTGGAATGCACCACCAGCCCGCTGGCATCGCTGCTGCCATTGCTGTTGTTGTTGAATACGCTGTTGAAGACCGTGATGTTGGCGCTGACGCCGCCGGTGTTTTGCAGCAGGGCGCCTTCGCCGTTGTTGACGCTGACCGTGTCTGCGTTGATGGCGCCGTTGTGGCTGGTGACCTCCAGGCGGTTGCCGTCTCCGCTCACATCGATGTACTTGAGCGTGAGCGTGCCGGCGTTGTGGTGGAACAGCACGTCGCCGCCGCTGATGTTCAAGCCTTGCAGCGTGAAGCCTGTGACGGTGTGATGAATCTCGATACCACCATCACCAGCCACCTCGCTGGCGTTTTCGTTGTTGTAGCCGGTGAAGTTGCCATCGAAGCCTAGCACGCCGTTCATTTGGCTGAGGATGCCGGAGCCTGCCGTGCCATCGAGGGTGAAGCCGGCGAATTTGCCATCCTCCAGGTACAATTTGCGGTCGCTGGGCAGCACGCCGGTTGCCAGGATATTATCGAGCGCCGCTTGGGCGTTGGCGAAGGGCGTTTTGGTTGCGCCCAACCAGTACCACGCCTGACCGGAAAGGATTTCCAGGTCGCCGCTCATGATGGCGAGCGGCGCTGTGCTTTCATCACCCACGGCGGGCGCAGGGGTGTTTCCCTCGCCGCCCACTTCCCCGCTGCCTTCCGGCAGCGCCGGCGCCGCCGGTGCAGGCGCGGCTGGTTGCTCCGGCGGGGGCGCATCTTCTGCGAAGACGGCGCCGGTAAAGACCAGCGCCAACCCCAGCGCCAGGAGCACGGCAAAGAAGACAGGTTTATGGTTGTGGTGTTTCATAATTCCTCCCGAAGTGTCGATGTAAGTTTCAAGAGATCATTTATATGCTACGGATTAACGCACACATTCACCCATGCCACCTCCTTCCGGGCATGAAAAAAGCCGATCGATTTTTTTGAACACAGTCAATACAACCAATAAAGCCAAAAAGTTAGATTAGCAGGAAAACCCCTCTATCCTGCGCAATTAGAGTATACACCCATGCTTTATTTATTCAATAGGGTTATTTGCCTGCCATGCCATTGAAATAATCTCACCTCTCGCTGCTTCAGAGGCGATCTCCCGTCCTGTGTGGGTGCGTCAGGGTAGGGTTGTTCATTAATCGGCTCACATCAATTTGCAAACAGCCATCTGTCGCCCGTAGTCTATCGCCTGCGCTCCGCCCCTATTCGTTTCATTCGTGTCATATACCGGCATCTTGAAAAACGAATAGGGTGGGGCACGCGGTCACGTGCGTTGCTCCCATCACCTCACAGCCCAAACGGTGGGTTAAAAAACGCTAATATTCAATCTCGACCGATGCTGCCTCTGATATAATCAAAAACTATGAAGGCTCGAAAACCCCTGCTCACTATCCTGATCCTGGCGCTGCTGACCGGCTGCGCTGCGCCGGTCAGCGTTACCACCCAACCTGCCCAGGCGACCCAACCGCCGGCAGAAACCCAAACCGGCGCGCTGCCGACCGCATCGCCCCAACCCACGCTGCCCCCCGGCGAGGCGGTCACCCCCGTCTTCACTCCCACACCGGATACCCGCCCCGCCGCCGCCGATTGGCGCGATTGGCAGATCATCCCGGATGCTACCGGCACCGCCATCCAGACCTACCAACGCGGGCAGGCGCTGGGTCGCGACCCGCAAGCCTTCTCCAAGATCGGCGATTGCCAGTCCATCAAGGAAGTCATGCTGGGGATTTACGAGACCTACTATGACTACAACCTGCCGCCCGACAGTGAGAACCTGGAGGAAACCATCCGCAACTTCCGCGGCTCCTTCGGGCGCGATGGCTACGCTGTGGAGGGCGGCTTCAACGCCGCCACCGTGCTTTCTCCCCTGTGGGCGGACCCCGAAGCCTGCCTGCCGGGTGAAACTCCTATCGAGTGCGAGTTCCGTGTTCACCGCCCAGCCTTTGTCATCATCAGCCTGGAGGTATGGTGGGATGGGCGTTCTCCTGAGCGCTACAGCGAGTACATGCGCCGCATCATCGAATATTCGCTGGAGCAGGGGGTCGTGCCCATCCTTTCCACCAAGGCGGATAACGTCGAAGGCGACCATGCCATCAACCTCGCCACCGCCGAGCTTGCCAAAGAGTATGACCTGCCGCTTTGGAACTTCTGGCGCGCGGTGCAGCCGCTGCCCAACCGCGGGCTGGACCCGACCCGCCCGGATGGTTTTCACATCTCGCCCGATGCCTGGGATGTACGTTCCTACACCGCCTTGCAGGCGCTGGATAGCGTCTGGCGCGGCGTGAGTTCCGACGGCGAACCGCCCGTGGTCGCGCCGACCGCCCAGCCCACCGCTGCCCCGCAGCCGGCTCTCACGCTGGCGCCCACGCCCGCCGAACTGGGCGCCTCCGGCGACCTGTACTTCAGCCTGACCGCCCGCGAAGGCGACAGCTATGCTGCGCAGGGCGTTTTCCGCCTGGATATGGCGAGCGGCGCGCTGACGCAGATTGCCCCGGTGGGTTGGAGCCTGCAAGCCGCCAGCCCGGATGGTCAGACCTTGCTGCTGAACGAAGGCAGCAGCCTGTACCGCGCGGAGCGCGACGGCGCCGACCCGCAACTGTTGACCGATATGCTCTTCCCGGATGGACGTCTCTCTGTTGCCTGGCAGCAGGAGGCTGACCCGCTCATCCTCATCCAGCAGGATGAGGATACCTTCGTGGCGCGCCTGTCGCTGGATGGCTCGCCGCCTCAGCCGCTGACCACCGCCAGTTCGACCCCCATCGAGCTTTACCCTGCCCCGGACCGCCTCGCCTGGGAGAACGGCGCTTGCAGCGGGCTCAACACGTGCGAGCGCATTGGCGCCTGGCAGGCGGACCTGGACGGCGGCACGCAGCGCCCCCTCACCGGCATCGACTTCCCTGCCTTTTCCCCGGCTGGCGAGTGGTTCGTCTACCGCGGTGAAAAGGACGGCAAGACCGTGCTGTGGGGCGCCGCCGCCGATGGTTCCTATGAGAACATGGCGCTGCTGTTGGGCGCCGGCATGAGCGGCTACCGCCTGGTCGACTACACCTGGAGCGCCGACGGCAGCAAGGTGGGGGTGTTGGCGCTGGAACGTTCGGATTACTCCGGCAAACAGTTCAACACCCGGATTTTCATCTTCACCCCCGCCACCTGGGGCGTGCAGGAATTGACCGCCGCCAGCGGTCAGAACATGCGCATCACCTGGTCGCCGCTGGGGGCGGTGCTGGTGACGCTCGCCACGCAGGAGGATGAGGAGGGCGGCACCCGTCTGAGCGGCAATATGACCTGGCTGCCCGCCCAACTGCGGTTGCCGTTGGACGACGTGCTGGGCATCACCTCCGATGGCTACCTTTCGGTCGGCAACCTGTTCTGGCTGCCGGCGCAAGCCACCCCCTAGTTGGGATAACCGGCTGTAAGCGGGTTTGCAGCGTTGTGTGACTGCTGGCGGAGATGCCCCGCCGGAATGGTTGGGCTGCCGGCTCATCGAATTGCCATGCGTGTAGCTGTTTTGTATCTTCGTTCGAATGCTTGCGTTGCTGCCAGGTAAAACAAGGTAAAATAGACCAGAATTTTGCCCACTGGAGATACCATGACCGACGATTTCACCGCCAAACTCGGCGCCTATGTCGCAACCGAGATTCTCAAACAACCCAACCGCGCCATCCAGCCGGAGGAGGCTTTGATCTCCTCCGGTTTGATCGATTCCTTCCATTTGGTGGACCTGGCGCTGTTCGTGGAGGACACCTGGGGGGTGCGCATCGACGATTCCGAGTTGAACGCCGAGACCTTCGATACGCTGACCCAACTGGCTGCGCTGGTGCAGTCGCGCCAGTCGTAAGCCACATGCCAACCTTCACCGAAGCGCTGCTGGAACATCACCGGCGGTATCCCGAAAAGACCGCCCTGACCCTCATCCTGCCCAACCAGCAGGATACGCCCGTTTCCTACCGCGACCTGGTGAGCAGCGCGCTGCCTTACGCCCGCGCGCTGGAGCAAGCCGGCATCCAGCCCGGCGAGGTGGTCATCCTGATCCTGCAGCATTCGCGCGCGCTGGTGGATGCCTACTGGGGCGCCATCCTGCACGGCGCCATCCCTGCCATCATGCCCTTTCTGACCGAGAAACTGCTGCCGGAGCGTTACCGCGCCGACCTCGCCTCGCTGGTCGGCATCACCCAACCGGAGGGCATCCTGACTTATGGGGAGTTTGCCGACGAGGTGTACGCCGCCATTGGCGAGAAAAGCTCCGTGCGGCGGGTGCTGCTGATCGAGGACATCCAACCCGCGGCGGACGCCCCAGGGCTGGAGGCGCTGGGCGGGCTGCGGCGACAGCCGTCCGATACCGTGCTGCTGCAACACTCCTCCGGCACCACCGGGTTGCAAAAGGGGGTGGCGCTTTCGCACCAGGCGGTCTTCAACCAGTTGGTGGCGATGCAGGCTGCCCTGCGCCTGAGCGAGGAGGACGTGATCGTCTCCTGGCTGCCGCTGTACCATGACATGGGGTTGATCGCCGGCTACCTGATGCCCATCCTGGCAGGCGTGCCGCTGGTGCTCATGTCGCCCTTCGACTGGGTGCGCGCGCCCTACAAGCTGATGCACGTCATCACCCGCTACAAGGGCACGCTCGCCTGGCTGCCCAACTTCGCCTACAACTTCTGCGCCCAGAAGACGCGAGACCGTCACCTGGAGGGGGTGGATCTGTCCTCCTGGCGGGCGGTCATCAACTGCTCGGAGCCGGTGCGCCATGCCAGCCACATGGCATTCCTGGAGCGCTTCGCCCCCTATGGCTTCCGCCGCGAGGCGCTGGCGGCTTCTTATGCCATGGCGGAGAATACCTTTGCCGTCACCCAGGGCGGCATCGATGCTCCGCTGACGCTGGACGAGATCGACCGCGAGGACTTCCAGACGCTGCGGCTGGCGAACGCGCCCCACGGCGGGCGACCCACGCTCACGATGGTTTCCAACGGAGCGCCGGTGCCCGGCACCGAAGCCAAGGTGGTCGATGCGCAGGGCGCCACGCTGCCCGAGCGTCACGTGGGCGAGATTGCGCTGCGCTCCAACTGTATGCTGACCGAATACTACAAACGCCCCGATGCTACCCGGGAAGCCTTCCGCGATGGCTGGTACCTGACCGGCGACTATGGCTATATCGTCAATGGCGAACTGTACGTCTCCGGGCGCAAGAAAGACCTCATCATCGTGGGCGGCAAGAACGTCTACCCGCAGGACCTGGAGACGCTGGCGATGGAGGTGCCCGGCGTGCACGCCGGGCGTGTTTCTGCGTTTGGGGTCTTTAATGAAGAAGCGGGAACGGAAGATGTGGTGATCGTTGCCGAAGTGGACGAAGATGACGAAGACGCCCGCCAGCACATCGCCGACCAGGTGCGCCAGCACGTCACGCGCAACTCTGCCATCGCGCTGCGCCACGTCCACCTGGTGGAGCGCCACTGGATGGTCAAGACCAGCTCCGGCAAGACCGCCCGCCTCGCCAACAAGGACAAGTACCTCAAGGAGATGGGGCTGGGGTAGTTCCAAGATTAGAATGCGTAGGGGCTGTTCCCAGGCGTTCCGTCACTCTGAGCGCAGCGAAGAGTCTCTCCTGCACACTGAGATGCTCAACTTTGCTCAATGACCAGAAACAACCCGATCCTATCACTAAGGAGCGTGATAGTAGTCAACGTGTACCGCCTCCCCCGCCAAAGACTCCTGAAAAGCCTTCGGAAAAGAGTCCCCCAAACGAAAACTGATAATGTTTTCTGTTTGACAAAATAGAAATATTATTCTATGATCTATCCATCCGCCCCATGCCCCGCCGCGGGGTCTTGTACCTTAACAATCGCATAGCCTCGTTGCCTCTCATGCCGTTCGTTGCCGGGAAAATTTTGGAGCAAATCCCTCTGTCCGTAGGGGGGGTTGTAACCCGCCGTCTTTTTTCCTGTGGAATGATCGCGGAGATTCTTCGCTGCGCTCAGAATGACGGGATACTTGTAGGATAGGTGCTGCCCTGGCATCATATTCGAACCGCGAAAAAAACAGGAACGGATACCGCCGTCCATCGTCTGTGGTGCGCCGTCAGAATTGTTTCGATTCCCGACGAAAAAATCCTCTGTGCGCTTTGCGAACTCTTTGTAAGAAATCTCTGTGTCTCCGTGCCTCTGTGGTGATTTCCCTCCGCTCATTCCTCCCATGGCGTGCGACCTTTGCGCTCGCCGCGCAGCGCCGCCAGCACTTCCTCCCCGCCCGGCAGGTGCGCTGCCGCGCCCGCCAGCAGACCGAAGCATCCGGCGATCATCATATCGCCGAACGGTGCGGCGAAGTACGGCTGCAAGCCCGAGCCGCGCATCATTCCGCGGCGCGGTCCGCTGACCGCCAATTGCATGCCCTCGCCGGGCAGCTCGTACGGGGTTTGATCGTAGACCAGCGCGCCGTGCCCCTGGTCGCCGAAGACATCCGCGTGCGCCAACGTGCCCGCTGCCAGTGAGCGCAGCAAACGCTCCAGTTTGGGCTGCTCCAGGAAGCCGGTGTGGTGCTCGAAGACGCCCTCCACGCCGCCCGCACCCAGCCGGAACGCCAGCGTGTGGAAGTTGCCGATGTTGGCGATGATGCGCTGCTGCCAGCCTGCCACCAGCGGGTCGAAGCCGGTGCCCAGCACCGCCGCCGGGGCTGTGTCCATCACCACCACCGGGCAGGTGACGGCTGCCTGCGCCTCTGCGGCGACCGCGTGCAGCCGGGTCATGCTGGCGGGCACGCCCTCGGCAGGGAAGGCGAAGGCTTCCAATGCGTTGTGCGCCCGAATGCGTTCGTCCAGGTAATCGAAACGGAATTGCCGGTCGGAGACCTGTGCCGGCGCATCACCGTGATCGAACACTGCGGCTGCCACGCCGTCCAGGTCGTGCAGCGGGACATCGAAGGCGCCAAACGCCTCGGCGATGGCATCGAAGTCGAAATCGCGCATGCGGACTTCGGGCAGTTGCCACGCCAGTTTCACGGCTTCTCCCTCGTCCACCACCTGCACGCCCAGCGCGCGCACGGCGTCCAGGTCGTCGTTGAGGGTACTGGCGGCTTGCGGTGTGGCGTAGACAGACAGCCCGGCTTTCAGGTGGTCCTCGACCGCCCAGGCGCACGGTCCGCCGCCCATGATACGCCCGGTCAGCACGACCGGGCTGCGTTGTGCCGTCGCCCGCCGAATGCTGCGCCGTGCCAGCATGGTGGGTGACGGCATGATCAATTTGTAGCCGTTCTCCACGTCCAACGTGGAATCGAAGAGGAGGATATCCTGCGTTCCGGTGCCGATATCGACAGCCAGGATTTTCATGTGTTTGCTCCTGCCTACAAATTTCTTGCCATTATATCCTTTCATCTCCGCAAGCCCTGTTACTTTTTGCACACTGTGGGGTTGTAAAGATAGTCCGCGAAATAGCCCCTGCGGCACTCCGGTGATCGCCTGCCATGCAGTATCTTTTACCGGTATTCGATTAACACAAAGGATGTATTGGTATGGCTGAAAATTTGCTCGTTGGCTTGGCAAAACCCCTGGTGACCGGTTACACCAACATGATGCTCGACCTGAACATCAATCGCACCACGCCGTTCTTCAAGGGTCCCAAGATCATAACACCCAACCACCCCAGCGTCAGCGACCCTTTTCTGGTATTGCTGGCGTTCCGTGAGCGCGTTCGCATCCTGATCGCCGAGGAGGTCTTCAAGGTCAAACCTTTTGGTACTATCCTGCGCGCCATGGGGCATATCGAGGTCATCCCCGGTCGTGGTTCTGAGGCGATCGAACGCGCCTGCCGCGCGTTGGACGCCGGTGAATCGGTCATGATCTTCCCGGAGGGCAAGGTCACCCCGCCTGGCGGCGGCTTCCTGCCGCCCCGCACGGGCGCCGCCCGCCTGGCGCTGCGCACCGGTGCCCCGATCGTCCCGGTGGGTGTGCACTTGCAGCATGACCTGCTCGCCAATGTGCTCACCAGGGCTGGCGATAAGCAGGTGAACGCGCTGTGGTATTACCGTGGTCCATACAACATCTCAATCGGCAAACCGATCACTTTCACCGGGGATGCCGAGGACCGCGATCTGGTGCGGCGGCTAACCAACGACATTATGAGACGCATTGCGCTGCTGGCGCGCCAATCTGCCCGCCGCATGGGTGACATGGGCAACATCCCTGCCCTGCCCAGCCTGGTGTAGTGCGAACACCATCGATCAACTCTAAGTTTGACCAACCATAAGACCGCCAGTGGGTGTCCCAAAAGGGATTAATTTATCATGGCGCGGGGAGGAGTTTTTCATTAATGGGGGAGATGCTTCCCCCTGCGGGGACTTCGCGCTTCGCTCAGCATGACGAATCTGACTTTTGGGACAGCCCTTCACACCTGTCAGGCAGCCAAGGGAAGAGAAAAGAAAAGCCTTTCTTGGTTGAGCAGCATGCCCGGCGAAGTATTATGACTCATTGGATCATTTTCAATGCTCTTTCAGGATTGACTCGTTTGTTATAATGTTCATTGTATCCATTCCCGAAGGAGGACCTAGATGAACAGGAAGATCTTATTGCCGACACTTGTGCTGATGCTGTTGGCGCTGGCTTGCGGTACGACCGTCACCGAACCCACTGCTGCGCCAACCGAGCCGCCCACGCAACCCCCGGCGCCCACCGCGACACCCCAACCGCCCACGGCTACACCCACGGAAGAGGTTCCTGCGCCGCCGGAAGCCGAACTTTATTTTCGCGAGGAGTTCGATGGCGATCTATCCCAGTGGATCGATTTCCAGATACACGGCAATGACGGCGGTTACGAAATCAAGCAGGGCGCCAGCAGCATGACGGTCGAGGTGACCGGCAAGGACACCTACGTCTATGTGCTGTACGATCCTTATTCATACGATAATGTGCGCCTGGACATGGAAGCCAAGAACGAGGGCTTCAACAACAACAATATCAGCCTGATCTGCCGCGCCTCGGGCGACGGCTGGTACGAGATGAGCGCCTTCTCCAGCGGTTTGTATTACTTCTATCGCTACTCTTCCGATGATGGTTATGTTCAACTTGGTTCCGGCGGCATCAAATCCATGAAGACCGGCAAGTATACCAACAAGTTCTCGCTGGTGTGCAAGGATGACCGCTTCACCTTCCTGGTGAATGACGTCGAGATCCACAAGTTCACCGATGACGAACTGACCGAGGGGGCGGTGGGCTTCAACGTTTCCTCCTATGACCTGCTGCCCATCCAGGTGGATGTGGACTGGTTCGAGATCAGCGAGCCGTAGGGCTGCGCCGGCTCACGGCTGAACGCTTGCTGAAAGAACGCCTCCGGATCGCAATGTCCGGGGGCGTTTTTCCGTTCAGGTCTTTCTCGATTCGCTCTCGCGCGAGTTCACAATATTCCGGGTTTATATCGATTCCGAGATAATTGCGTTCCAGGCGTTTGGCAGCGACACAGGTCGTTCCTGAACCTGCAAACGGGTCGAGCACCATATCGCCTGCCTCGGTAAATAATTTTATGAACCATTCGGGTAGTGCAACAGGGAACACCGCGGAATGTTGCTGGTTGTAACATTCGGTCGCCATGTGGATGACATTGGACGGATAAACCATATCCCGTCCTACCCAGTTGCTGACCTTCTTTCCGAAACCAGAGCCGACGCGCGAAT
>JABLXM010000095.1 GCA_013177815.1 Anaerolineae bacterium
TGTATCGGATAATTTTTTTAGACGTTCTTGCGCCCAATCACCTACAGGCACCATGACGTCATCCTGGAACATCTTGAAGGAGCGAGACTTGGTGAAATGAAGCAGCCTTTCCCAATTATCCCGGAAGCGGTTGGGCCATTTGCCCGGATGGCTGTTCTTCTTGTGCCATAGATATTCTTCAGTCCAAAACCAGCCGCGCTTTCTCATCTCCAATATCAATTCGATGACATAGGTATGCCGCTCGCCGTTCACAACCCGCTCTTTGATGTTCAGGACGAACGAACCGGAGGGTTTTAACACACGGAAAAATTGATCGGCTTTGGGCATGAACCAATCCACATATCGGTCAGGTTTTATGCCGCCATAAGTCGATGAGCGTTGATCGGCGTAGGGTGGGGATGTGAAGATCAGATCGATGCTGTCATCCGGCACGCTCTTCAACAATTCCTGGCAGTCGCCATTGACGATTTGGTTCACAAATGAGTTGGCGGTTTGCGCTTGTGTTTGTAATGATAGCTGGTACTGTAAGGAATAAAGATCGATGCCACCCTGGGGTTCTTCGATGCGATGGTCGCTCTCATTCGCCTTGGCAACAGCTTTCTTCTTGCTCATGGTCTTATTGTATCAACAAATCGAATGATAGCAATTAATTTCTATCATTGCATAGACTTACAACCGGTGTTCGACCTGAAAATGTTGGATCACTCCTGCACGGCGTTCCACACGGCGTCGATGGCTTGCAAACCGGTCAGGTTGCGCCAGGGCCAGCCGTAGCGCATTGCCAGCCGGTCGTCGAAATCGTTGTGCCCCACCGTCAGGTGAAAGCCGTCGTTGGTCAGCCCGTGATGCCACAATGGGTCGGTGGCTGCCCAAAAGTTCCACATGGGGATGTCGTACTCGTACGCCAGCTTGGCGATGACCTGGTTGATGCGGTGGTCGCCCTCCAGGTTGTCGGCCTTGGTGGCGATGATGGGCACGGCGCCGTGTTCGATGACCTGGTCCAGTATCTGGCGCATGTACTTCTCGTACTCGTCGCCGGGTTTCTTGGACCACCAGGTTTCCATGCTGATGATGGCAATGGAGGGGTTATGGAGCCGCAGTTCGCATTGCAACGGCGTCTCGCCTGGTTCGCAGATGTCCTCGTTCGCCATCAGGGGTGAAAGCACGCTGGCGACGTTGTAACCGCCTTTGACCGCCGCGCTGGTGCGATTCCACGAGCCGGCAAAATGTTCGATGGTCGGCAGCAGGTATGCGTAATCCTCGCCGAGGGTGTACTTTTCCGGGTCGTCGAACATGCCCAGGAAGTAGGTCGGCACGTTCTGGCAGTCGCCGATCTTGGAGAAGTGGGTGGGGTCGGTGCCCTGTTCCAATCCGCGCCGGTAGATGGCGATGGCGTTCGCCGAGACCTGCGGCGTCACCGACCACTGTTGCCAGTCTTCCGGCTTCAACCGCAGGTCGGGGGTGGGGCTGGGTTTGGGGGTGCGGGTGCCGGTCGGTTCGCCGGTGAGCGTCTCGCTCGGCGCCAGGCTGGGGACGACACCCGGCTGAGTGGACGCGCCCGGCGTCTGCGGCGCCGCGGCGTTGGCGGGCGCACAGGCTGCCAGGATTGCCAGCAGCAATGCCAGCGCCAGCAGCCGGATGGCGTGGTCGAAACGATGTGAAATGTGTTGCCGAGGGGTGAAACTGTTCATACCAATAATAACCTCTAAGGTTGGCACAAGCGCGCCAGAATCTCCGGCGCCAACTGCTCCGCCAGGGCGGATTCGCCGGCGGGGGTCAGGTGGATGGCGCTGTTGGTGAATTCGCTTTCGGGTAGCAAGTCCCACAAGTCCAGGTAATCCCAGGCGGCATCCTGCGCTTGCTGTTGCATCGTTTGCCGGTAGCGGTCATAAGCCCAACGCGGGTAGAAGAAATTATAACGGATATCGCTGTTCTGACCGCTGCTGATCAGCATTGGCTCATTGACCACCAACAGCGGGGTGTTGCCCAGTAGCCTCTGCCCGAGGTCGAACGCTTGCAGCAGCAACGCATCCGATGGCAGTTCGGGCGGCTGGTAGCCGTGGAAGGTGGGGTCCGCCTCCAGGTCGCGCGCTGCCGGTTCATACGAAGCGGGATAGTCCTGGTCGATGCCGGTGGCAGCCCACATCACGCCGTAGACTTGCAGGCGCGCCAGGTCCGCCAGCTCGCGCCGTTGGGCGACGATGGTGCGTTCCCAAAAACCTGGCGCGGACGGGTAATCCAGCGCCAGCCCGGTTTCGGCGCCCAGGGTGTGCAGGCGGGCGCCGTTGTTGGCTGCCAGCGGCGATTCCAACTGGCGCGCGACCGGCGCGGCTTCGAGCGTCGTCAACCAGATCACCAGGTCAGGCTGGTAGCGGCGCAACTCCGCCAGCAGCATGAGGTCCTTGGTGAGCGAGATGGTGGGGTAGCCCAGGTTGAACGCACGCACCGGCTGGTCATCGCATGCCAGACCGCGCGCGTTGAGCTGCCCGGCGAGCGTTTCCTGCGGGCGCAGCAGCGTACCCCACACCGAGGAATCGCCCACCAGGAAGACCCGCAACTCGCCCTGCCGCGGCGCGGCGCTGACCTCATGCGCTGCCATCATGGCATCGACGCTGTACAGGCTGAGGTTGTAGGATTGGCGTGGAGTCTCGCCGAACGGGTAGCGCGGACGCCCGGGGAACAGCCAGTTGTAGCCGCTGAGCTTGCCCAGCGCCGGCAGGGGATCAAGCGCGGCGTAGAGCAGGTTGAGCGCGACGAACAGCGCCAGCGCCTTGGCAAGCACGCGCAGCAGGAAGCGCCAGTTAGTCATGTGCGCTCCGGCGATAAGCCATGGACTGATGCGAATGGTGATTGACCACAGAGGCGCAGAGACACAGAGAAAATCCTAAAATGATATTACCCCGGCAGGGGATATTCGATTTATCTTGCGAGATCATCATCATGCTCATGGCGAGAAGGGGTCAACCTGGGCGTGCAGGGCGCGGGTGATGGCGTCCAACGATTCGAGCGCGGTATAGGTGCGCACATCCCACGCCAGCGGCGTCAGGTAGACATCCTCGCGGTCGGGGTCCAAGCCGCCGTTCTCCAACCCCTGTGCCGCCAGCCAGAAGTTCCACAGCGGGATGTCGTAATCATATGCCACGCGGGCGGTTGCCAGGTTGAGCGAGTGGTCGCCCTCGATGTTATCCGCCTTGGTGGAGAGGATCGGCAGCGTGCCGTTGGCGACCACGATATCCACGATCTGGCGCAGATAATCTTCGTAGGCGCTGGCGGCGGCATCGGCGCGCCAGTTGGTGCCCAGGTTGATGAACATGATGCTCGGTCTTGCCAGGCGCAGTTCGCACTGCACCGGGTTTTCCTCCGGCAGGCAGATGCTTTTATCCGCCCACAGCGGCGAGAGCGCCGAGGGGGCGCTCAGCCCGTCGCGCACGGCGGCGCTGGCGTGGGTGAACGAAGGCTGGTAGAAATCGACCGTTTGCTGCAGGAATTCATCGCCTGCGGCGAAGAAGTAGCGATCGGTGGCGTAGATGCCCATGAAGACGTTCAACTCGGATTGGCAATCGCCGACGACCGAGAACAGGCGCGGGTCGTTGCCGGCTTGCAACCCGCTGCGGTAGAGTTCCAGTGCGCGCGCC
>JABLXM010000096.1 GCA_013177815.1 Anaerolineae bacterium
TTCCCCTAGCCAGTGTGCTTTTTTACCCCGCACCTTAACAGCCCCCATATCCCTTGTCGCTTTGCCTATTCGTTTCATTCGTTCCTTATACCGGCACCCCAAAAACGAATACCCCCGCATTGCGCCGAGTGCTCCTGTGCCCGCGCTCCAAAGCCAGCCCCCGCGCTGCCGGGCTTTTTTGCGTTTCCATCCCCACCGCTAAGCCCCCGTCATCCGCAACCCGTCAGGGCTGCCTTCACCGCCCGCCGTCGCCCCATCCGTCACTGCATGCCCCCAACCTCATCGACCGGGCAACAACTCCCCCCGCCTACCCACCCCTATGATCTCTCTGCGCCCGCTCCGATCTCTTTGTAAGAATCCTGCCACCAGGATGGGCGGCACCCCACTTGCCCCGCGTCGGCTTTTCCCTTTTTACTTTTTACCGCGTTGGTTCGTCGGCACATTCAGAATGTTATAATCACAATCTTGCCCGTTGAGTTGATAATATGAATATACCCAATCTTGATCTTAAGAATCTCTATACCAGGAACCGCCTGCTCGGTGTTTGGAGACTTTTGCGTGGCTTCCAACACCTGTATATTACAGCGACCATCAGCCTTGGGTTAGCCGCAGTTGCAAAAACCTTGACCTATCTTCTCCTAAGATACTTCGTGGATACTTTTCTGGTATCGGGCGAGCAAACCGTCTCTCCATTACTCATTGCTTTGGGCTTCCTCGGGCTGGCGATTCTGGAAAGCGGCTTTACATTCCTGTCCGGTATGCTTTCAGCCCAAACCGCCGAAGGAGCCGCGCGCCGCGTTCGCGATTATATCTACAATCACATCCAGCACCTGCCATTTGCCTATCATGATCAAATGCAGACCGGTGAACTGATCCAGCGTGCGACATCCGACGTTGAAGCTTTGCGGCGTTTCTATGCTGACCAGGCGATTGGTATTGGTCGCATCATTTTTCTTTTCATTGTCAACCTCATCGCCATTTATCGGCTCAATGCCACCCTGGCTTGGGTTTCTGTCATCAGCACGCCATTGATCATAGCAACCTCGATATTTTTCTTTCGCCGCGTAACGAAAGCCTACGAAGCCTATCAGGAGCAGGAAGCCGTCCTCTCGACAACCCTGCAAGAGAATCTGGCTGGTGTTCGGGTGGTCAAAGCATTTGCCCGGCAACAATTCGAAATCGGTAAATTTGAAAGCGCCAACTGGGAAAAATACCGCCGCGGTCGTAAATTACTGACCATCCATTCCTTGTTCTGGCCCATATCGGACACTATCTGCTCGCTGCAACTATTGGTTGGCTATTTTGTTGCGGCACTGCTCACTATTGAAGGCACCATTACCGTCGGCACCTATCTGGCATACGCCGGGCTGATCGTCTGGATCATATTTCCGCTTCGCAACCTTGGCAGATTGATTGTCCAAACATCGTCGGGAATGGTTTCCTTTCAACGTATCATGGATGTGATACGTCAGGACACTGAAAATTTATCGCTCAGTGATTATGCACCACCGACTTCGATTCGGGGTCAAATAGATTTTATCGATGTCGGTTTCACTTATCCCGGTGAAAGCCAACCCGTTCTGGAAGATATAACGTTTTCCTGCAAGCCAGGTGATGTCATTGCCCTGCTCGGAACGACGGGATCTGGAAAATCGACTTTGGTAAACCTGCTGCCGCGTTTTTATGATTACACCAGTGGGCGTATCCTGCTGGATTGGGTTGAACTTTCGCGCTACCCTAAGTCCTATCTTCGGCAGCAAATCGGCATCGTAGAACAGGAACCGTTCCTTTTCTCACGCTCGGTTCGAGAGAATATCAAGTTTGCGCTCGATCACGATATCCCTCAAGAGCAGCTCGAATGGGCAGCCAGGTCTGCCATGATCCACGACAGCATCATGTCCTTTCCGGATGGATATGATACGATCGTCGGAGAAAAAGGCGTTACTTTATCTGGTGGTCAAAAACAACGCGTAGCGATTGCGCGGACGCTCTTGAAAGACCCAAGTATATTGATCTTGGATGATTCAACTTCCGCGGTTGACCTGGACACCGAGGCTGAGATTCGCGCCGCGCTTGACAATCTAATGAAAAATCGTACGACGTTCATCATTGCCCACCGCATTCAAAGCGTGATGAACGCCAACCTGATCATCATCATGGAAAATGGTCGCATTGTCCAGAAAGGCACCCATAAAGAACTGCTCGATCAAGAAGGTCTTTACAAAAAAATTTATCACATTCAAACTCAAATCGAGGATGAATTAGATCAGGAATTGACCAATGTCGGATGAATACTTCGACGAGGAGGAGTTCTCGTCAAAATTCGATGGACACACATTCAACCGAATCGTCGGTTTAATGAAACCTCATTGGAAATGGGTGCTGGGTTTTACCATCTCCATTTTCTTTGTCTCCGCGTTGGATTCCCTGTTTACCTACCTCAGTAAAATCATCATCGACGATGGTATCGTCGCAAAGGATGTCGATAAATTAGTCAACACGCTAATCCTTTATGGCACTTTGATGGTGGTGCAGGCGATTTTGATATTTTGTTTTATCTACTTGGTTGGTGTTTTGGGCGAGAGAATTCGCTACGACCTGCGCAAGAGCATGTTCAATCACTTGCAACGCCTTTCATTGTCTTATTATTCCAAAACGCCTGTCGGCTGGATCATGTCGCGCATCACTTCGGATAGCGACCGGGTGGCGGATTTGCTTACGTGGGGTCTGCTGGATTCCACCTGGGGGTTGGTAAACATCATCACCTCGATGGTCTTTATGTTCATCATCAACTGGCGACTGGCGCTCATAATCCTCTTCATTCTACCGTTCATGATCGTGATAGCCGTTGAATTCCGGAAACGGATCTTGGTTCAGTTCCGAATTTCGAGGAAAATGAATTCGAAGATCACCGGCGCATTCAATGAGACCATCATGGGCGTCCGGGTGATTAAAGCCCTCGGCAGGGAGCAACAGAACAACCGCGAGTTTAAAGGCTTGACCGGCGACATGTACCAATCAAGTTATCGCGCGGCAGTATTAAGTGCGCTCTTCCTGCCATCCATTCAAATAGTTTCTGCATTGACACTGGGCGCTGTCGTCTGGTACAGCGGTACCCAGGTGAACGCTGGCAGCATCACCATAGGCGGCATCCAGGCGTTCATCAGCTACATCACCTTCATGATGTGGCCCATCCAGGACCTCGCCCGTGTATTCGCTGAATTGCAACACGCCATCGCCTCTGCCGAACGTATATTTTCACTCATCGATGCCCAACCGGATATCGTTGATCAACCAGGCGCGATCGACCCCGGTACCATCAGCGGCGACATTGAATTCAAGAATATTGCTTTTGCATACGATAGCGATAAAGCCGTATTGACAGATTTCTCCCTCTTCGTTCGCCGGGGCGAGAATATCGCCCTCGTCGGTCCGACCGGTGGCGGAAAATCCACCATCGTAAATTTACTCTGCCGCTTCTATCAACCCAACCAGGGTCAAATCCTGATCGGCGGCAAGGATTATACGCACCTCTCCATGGCTGCCATCCAATCGCGACTTGGCGTTGTACTCCAAACACCTCACCTGTTTTCAGGCACAATTCGCGAAAACCTATCCTACGGCAGGTTGAACGCTACTGATGCTGAAATCATCGAGGCTGCCAAGATTGCAGGAGCAGATGCCTTCATCAGCTCATTGGAAAATGGCTATGATACCCAAGTCGGCGAAGGCGGCAACTTGCTATCCACCGGTCAAAAGCAATTGATCAGTCTTGCTCGCGCCATCCTTGCCAAACCGGAAATATTCATCATGGACGAGGCAACCAGCTCGGTAGATACGGTCACCGAATCTTTGATCCAGCAAGGCATGGATGAACTGATGAAAAAATGCACCAGTTTCATCATCGCCCATCGCCTCTCGACCATCAAACGTTGTGATCGGATCGTCGTCATCGAAGATGGTCACATCTCAGAGATGGGCACACATCATGAATTGCTGCAACAAAGAGGGAAATATTACCAACTGTACACGCGTCAGTTCAGGCAACAGAGGCAGGAAGTGCTTGATCCATTTCAAGTCACGGATACCCAAAGTGAAAAGCCATAATTTCCATGATTGCGTACAAAATAGAACCGGTGCCCTCGATGCCAGTATTGAGAATCATGCTTCTCGAGAGATCATTTCTGCATCTTGGATCTCACTTACAGGAACACCCCTGTTTTGGATGTTATTGATAATGAATACACCCAATAATGTTATCAAACCACCAATGATCTGAAATGCTGAAAGCGCCTCTCCGAGGAGTGGGATCGCCAGAAGTGCCGTTAACACTGGCTGAGTGACCATGGAAGGTGAAACGATCGCCGCGGGTAGACGCCCGAGCGCATACACAAGCGCAAAGTACCCGGTAACTTGCGACAACAGCCCAGCCCCCAGAAACATGAGGTAAGTATCCGCAGAATAACCTGTCAATGGAATCCCAGACCCAACCGTGGCGATCGATAATGTAATACAACCCACTATGGATGCCAGCCCTACGAAAACAATCGCCGGGAGTTTTTTTCGCCCCTCCTGAGAGAGCAAGAAATACCCGGCGTACCAAATGCTTGATATCAACGCCAGGGCATCACCTCGTGAAAATTGTGGGTTGTTGATCAAATTGTTCCCGAATACGATTA
Source organism: Anaerolineae bacterium (assembly GCA_013177815.1). Taxonomy (GTDB): domain Bacteria; phylum Chloroflexota; class Anaerolineae; order Anaerolineales; family Anaerolineaceae; genus JABLXM01. Next base: position 4,680 of record JABLXM010000096.1, read on the forward strand.
TGGCACCTGTAAGGGTAAAGATGAAACCAAGCCAAAAACGAATGCTTGGTCGCTCACGGAAGACGATCACAGAAAACAGCACCACCCAGACTGGCGCAATATTGTTCAAAAGGGTTGCATTGGCGACTTGAGTCTGGTCGATTGCAGTGGACCAGAAGCCATGGTCCAACCCGGATGATATACCCGCCAATATTGGAAACATTATTTCTTTTGAAAGGCGAATTTTTTCCTTTACGATTATTACACCAACCATGGGACCAAACACAATGGATGCGATCAACATTCGGTAGAATGAGGTCACAATGCCCGGAGCATCTGCCCAACGGACAAATAGCGAGGAAAAAGTCAATGCCAGGATGCCCCAAATAAGGGCGAAATAGGACCCTGCCAATCGATCAGGCTGCATGGGTCAGGATTCTAACATGATAGATGCCATGATCCGCAAAGTAGATGGGACAAAATCCGGCGCACATGGTCAAGTGCGTCTGGATATTTTTTCCATGTCATCGATGGTGTCACTCGAATAATTCTGGGTCGATATGCTTCGATATCTTTGTGCGGCTTTTAAGGAGGCGCTTAATGACCAACCACAGTGCTGGCAACAACAGGCTGCTGCATGCGATTGGTATTGGGTTCACATCCCCCACGCTATCGATCCGAAGCGTGTATGTAACATCTTCTCCCGCCAATGCAGGGTCATCTGCCTGAACACGAAGGTAATAAAATCCATCTAAAGGCGCAATCCATGCAATTTCAGTGGTGTTCCGTTCGTCACCCGGATAAGCTTCGCCTAACAATGTCGTGCCATCAGATTCATAAAGCTGAATGAATGTCGCTACATTGGCATCCTTTGAACCATTTGTAGACAATCGTAATTCCTGCCCAGCTTGGGCGGGGAATATCACCCAATCGACATCACCGGGGGCGCATAGATCGTGCTGTTGGTTCTCGCCGATATCGATCGGGGAAGCGCCGCTTATTTCATCATCCAGGCGAACACCCTCTTCATAATCATCACCCATGCAAGTCGATATTTCTACACTGGCTTCCGGTTTCTGGGGATACGGCTCGATATTCCCCGCCAGGTCGATGCTCCGCATTCTGAAATCATAATGGCTGCCTGGCTTTCCCATGAATATCGCCTGGCGACTTTCGGAAGACAAGGAAGTCTCCCAATCTTCCCACTCGCCGCCATCCTGCCGATATTGCACCTCGAACCGCTCCAGATCATCCTTGCCAGAGATAACCTTCCAGGTTAATTTGATCGCTGTCGTCCCCTGTGTTGCTGGCAATGGCTCCATCGCCACCGAGGATGCCACATCCGCCGGCAGAACCGTGAAGCTCAAACTGGCTTGTGCCTCACCCAAAATATTACGGGCTTTTACGGTCCATAGATATTCGCCTTGCGCCAAACGCCCAATTTGCCACTTGGTGCCGGTCTGCCATTCTGATGCCAACTGGAAACTGCGTGGACCGGTCAATTCACTCTGGTATTCTTCCGCGTCTGCCACTTTTTCCCACGTCAAATTAACCTCATCCGCAACGGTTACCGGGAATCCTTTCTGGTTCTTGGGAACATCCTGCATTGGTGAAACAGGTGAACTGATTAGATCTCGTACGACGACCGATGAAATGGCATCCAATCCGATCGGATTATCCGTCAGGTCTAGATCCCCCTCGGTGAAGATTTCTCTTTCACCGAAGAAATCTGTTTCCGTATATGTCAGTGCCATAACATCTTTGCCCAACTTAATCGAAGCGATGTTGTCATTCTTGACATGCTCCAAGAAATCTAACGATGGGTATTCGCCTTTGTCCAACACCTCGCAATAGCCAGTGAATTGTTCATTTTCATAGACCGCTATTTGTGTGGAGGTCGGGAAACATTCAGGCGGAGGCGGGTTGCAGTCATAATCCATCTGTAATGGGCGCATTCCCTGTAAATTCTTGGTGACCTTGCCAGCCTGATCGATCACCTGCAAACCGATCAAGAATGGTCCCAAGGGAACATCATACGCGCATAGGTCAACTTCCTGCGAGAAACTATTCTTTGTAATCGAAGGTCCTAATGGGTACCAGGTATCTTCTTTGAACCAGTACAACTGCATCGATGAGATGCCGGTATCATCTTTGCCCCATCCCTTGATGGTTATGACAGGCTTACTAATTACCGTGTCTTTCTTAGGCTCGTCAATGCCTCCTTTGGGAGGATTGTAATCTCCATTGCTGGATGTATACCAATCGCCTTTATGGCATTCATCGCCGTAATCGGGGAACATGCGCGCCTCGGCACACGTTCTTGGCCGTCCACCATTGACATCGACATCATCGAATTTGATATCCACAGAGTTGCCCCAGAATATGGCGGAGTTTGTGTGTACATGGAAATGTAAATGGTGACCTGAACTTGCGCCAGTATCATCAGCATTGCCGATGAATTGCCCCTGATATACCTGTGCCCCGATCACTCGTAATTTGGCTGGGATGCTGTCCTGCGCAAGATGAAAATAGATTTGGTAGGTTGTCGGCGATGTAGATGTATCTTCCAGCACCAGATAATTGGCTTGTTTCGTGTTTCCGTCAGGATATTGCCACACAGCATATTTGACCCTGCCCGCCTTCGCAGCGTGGACGGGGAACATGGTCCCATCTGAAAAGTCGAACGCGTAGAGACAAGAAGTTGGGCATGTTTTATAGGTGAACACATGACCGATGCTTCCAGTCACCCGCACCTTGCGCCCCGCAGCCCACGGCAACCGGTAGCCGGAAAATGCTTTACCTTTCTGCTGCGGTTGTTCATCTGGATAATACCGTTCTTTCGTCTCCGCATCCATCATTTCGTCCGGCACACTGGATAGGATTTCCATCCAATTCGCATCGGATTGCAGGTAAATAACCCATTCCCCGCCCGAACTCGTTGAATTATCCAGTATCGCGATAGCCAATCCAAGTTCACTAGGTAATAGTTCACCCGTTTCCGGATCCAAGAAAGAGAACCAGACCAACGCCAGTGAGCCATCTGTAGAGAGATCAATATGATCGACGATGACCTGGTAGATCAAGAATGCGACGACATCTTCGCGCGCCTCGATGGTGCCTTGGAACTTTTCCTGCACCGCCCTGATTGTAGCGTCATCTGTCTGAGTCAGGAGGGGTATCAATGGTTGATCGATCGGGAAAGTTTTTTCTACCAAATCATTAATACTCGCGCATCCCGAAAACAGACTGGCAATAAGTATCGTCAACAATATGGATGAAAAGAATGATTTATATAACCTGGGTTTGATGATCATGCTTTAAATATAGGTGCATGATTCATACCAAGCGAATTATCTCTATCGCCCTATCTCCAAACCAACTCTCAGCGCCTTAGAAATTGACCCGTGCCTTTGGGCGCTACGAACTCGCGCTCCCGAATCAATACCCGTCCCCGTTGTAAAACGGTCATCGGTAAACCGGTCACCGCAATGCCCTCGTAGGGGGTATAGTCGACACATTCATGTAAATTACCCACGCTGAGTGTTGTTTGAATGGCTGGATCGAAGATCACGATATCCGCATCAGCGCCAGGCAGCAACGATCCTTTCCGTGGATACAAACCAAAAATTCGTGCCGGGTTGGTTGAACACAGTTCCACCCACTGATTGACGGTGATCAATCCCCGCCGAACGCCAAACTCATGCATCAATGCCAGCCGCGGCTCGATTCCCGGAATACCGCCCGGGATCTTGGTGAAATTATTCCTGCCCATTTCCTTCTGACCAATATAATTGAACGGGCAATGATCGGTACCGATCGTGCTCAACGTGCCCTCTCGAAGCGCCTGCCATAATCCTTGATTATCAATCTCCGTCCGTAACGGTGGAGAGCACACAAATTTGGCGCCTTCAAATTCCTGGCGTTCTAGCTCCTTTTCTGTAAGAATAAGGTATTGAGGGCATGTCTCTCCCCAAACTTGTATGCCTCGCGCTCGCCCCTCCTTGATAGCACGAGCGCCGTCCGCTGTGGTGACATGGACGATATACAATGGCGCCCCGGTCACCTCTGCCAATGCGATCGCCCGTGTGATCGCCTCGATTTCGGTGGCTGCCGGTCTCGAACGCGCGTGATAGATCGGTGCCGTCTGACCATTATTCGACATCTTATTGCGTAAATACTCGATAGCAGCGTGATTCTCGGCATGACATAAAGCCATGCCATCGGATCGTGTGATCTTCTCCAATACCCGGATAAATTGGTCATCCTCCAATCTAAATCCAGGGTAGGTTAAGTACGTCTTGAACGACCGCACACCTTCTTTTACGATCTCAGGAATCTCGGCGAGTGTCTTGGGCTTGTCATCGACAATCGTCATATGCAAACCATAATCAATCACTGTTCGCCCGTCTGCTTGTGCACGGCGCTTCGTAAGTGCGTCTTGTAACGTCTCGCCATCCATCGGCTCAACAAAATCTATAAATGTCGTCGTTCCGCCGAATACTGCCGCAATCGAACCGGATTCGAAATCATCCGTCGTGCGGATATCGCCCACATCCATCTCGATGTGAACATGTGGATCGACCCCACCAGGAATAATGTACGAGCCACCCGCATCGATTTCTTCGGACCCGATCAGTCCCCGGTATATCCGTTGGACTTTGCCATTCTGGATTCCGATATCCGCTTCCACCATATCAGATGCAGTCACGATTATTCCATTCTTGATTACCAATTCATACTTCATAATATTTCCTCACGAACAGACTTATTAGTACCAGATGACGTAGGTCAACTAGAAATCATTACAATAATTCTATTGTAGCGGAAAAACAAATATGTTATGATATTCTCCGTAAACCAATACTTCATATGATGTTAAGCAATACTATACATAAATCTGTAACACTGGTAACACCGACTGCGTTTGTCAGTCATCTGGCAGAATTGCCAGAATAAACCCCACAACTATATATTTTTGGAGGAAGGAATGCAGACAAAGAGTTTCCGTGGTCGCGATTTTTTACGTGAGACTGATTTCACACGGGAGGAGATTGAAACCATCCTTTCCGTCGCGGAAGAACTCAAGCGCGATCGGGCAATGGGAAAATATCATGATGATCTGCTGCGCAGCAAAACGCTGTTCATGATATTCTACAATCAGTCCCTTCGCACACGCAATTCGTTTGAAGCTGGCATGACCCAATTAGGCGGTCACGCTCATTACTTGGATCCCGGTAAGATCTATACCCCGGCGCTTGAGGGCAAAGAAGTTGCCTACAGTACCGAGCGTGTCTCAGATGTTGCTCATGTTCTTGATCGCATGGGTGACGCCATCGCCATTCGATGCTATGGCGACCCGGTTGACTGGGAATACGGCGGCGCGCATGCTTTGCTCCAGGAATTCGCCCGCTGCGCCGATATTCCGGTCCTGAACATGGAAGATGATATTTATCATCCATTCCAGGGGCTAGCAGATATCCTCACCGTGAAAGAGAAGTTTGGTGGCTTCAAGGGTGTCAAATTCACCATGTCTTGGGCATATTCACCTTCCGTTCACAAACCGCGCGCTGTTCCGCAATCCGCTATTCTATATGCAGCCATGATGGGTATGGAAGTGACCCTTGCACACCCTAAAGGTATGGAACTGGATCCCGCCATCATCGCTCAATGCGAAGCCTACTCGAAGATGTATGATGGGTCCTTCAAGATCACCAACAGCTTCGAGGAAGGGTTTAAAGATGCGCATGTGCTTTATCCAAAAGCCTGGTGCGCCACTCCCATCTTCCAGGCGCCGATTGGTGAGAACGACCCCAAGAAAACCCAAGAGATCTTCGACCAATACAAAAGCTGGAAGACCACCAGCGAGTTGATGGACACGGCAAACAAGAACGCCATCTATTTGCACTGTCTGCCTGCCGATCGCGGCTGGGAAGTCAACAATGATGTCATGGATAAGACCTCAGGAGATGGTTGGTTGTCAGCGATTTATGATCAAGCAGAGAATAGATTACATGCCCAGAAAGCTGTCATGAGTCTGGTGATGTAACCATCCGATAAAATTATTGCTCGATGTTCAAGCCGAAGGAATTCATTAACGTTGGATCGTTCTCCATCGAACGACGCCAATAACGAGAATTCCTTCGGTTGATTTAATCAAGGAGGATATTATGGACTACCGTATGGCTCTTTACACTCAGGATAAGCATGATATTCAATACGAGCTCGAGATTGCTCAGTACGCCGAGCAGAATGGCTTCGCCGAGATCTGGCAGGCGGATACCCGTCTTGCACGTGATTGCGTGGTCATGATGAGCGCCTTCCTCACTAAGACAAAGAAGTTGCGGCTGGGGTCCGGTGTTCTGCCGATCTGGACTCGTAATCCCGCTGTGATCGCTGCCACCTGGAGCACGATGTGGGAACTGGGCGGCAAGGTGGATGGTCGCGGGCGTGTGATGCTTGGACTGGGTGCTTGGTGGGAGCCAATTGCCTCACGGGTGGGCGTAAAACGAGAAAAACCGCTGGCTGCCATGCGCGAGCATGTGGAAGCCATCCGTCAATTATTCACGATGGAAGAAGTGACCTATCAGGGTGAATTTGTCAATCTGGACAGGGTTCGCCTGGATGTCGCCTATAGCGATACCAGCCCGCGCGATATTCCAATTTATATCGGCGCGACCGGCGATAAAATGCTCGAGATGGCTGGCGAGATTTGCGATGGCGTTGTCTTGAATTATGTCGTCTCGGTGGACTACATCAAACGCGCTGTCGCCCTGGTTGAAAAAGGTGCAAAAAAGGCTGGTAAAACGCTTGCGGATATCGATCGTCCAGAATTACTCGTCTGTAGCCTTTCAGATGAAGACCCCAAGGCAGCCATGGCAGAGGCGAAAAAACTGGTCGCCTACTATCTTGCCACCGAGCCGCACATCATGAAAGCCAGCAATGTTGATGAAGACCTCATCAATAAGGTTCAATCCATCATGACCTGGCCCGCGACCGAAGAGGAGTATATTAAAGCTTCCAAGGTCATCCCAGATGATGTCGTCCGTAACCTTATGGCAGTTGGCACATCCGAGGAATGCCGCGCGAAGGTCAGGGAATATATTGAAGCCGGCGTCACCTGCCCTATTCTGTTCCCGATGATGAATGATATCAAACCGGTAGTAGATGCCTTTGCAGAACCACTTTGGTAATAATTCTGTTGAGAAAAGAACAGGGGCTGTCCAAAAAGAACAGGGCGGTCCCTTTCGCGTTTAAAGGGAATGTGATTCAATAGGGGTATGAAACACAGAAAACCAGCCTACCCTGTCTTCAAACCATATACGATGGCGCAGCCGGGTCT
>JABLXM010000097.1 GCA_013177815.1 Anaerolineae bacterium
GACCTGGGATGAGTTCAAGACTGCCGCGACGACCCTGACCAAGGGCGACATGTACGGGTTCGGCGCCATGGCTGGTTACGGCGGCACCTTTGAATGGTTCCCGTGGTTGTGGCAGAACGGTGGAGAAGTTCTGACCGCCGATAACTCAGCCGCGGCATTTGCCAGCCCCGAGGGTATCGAGGCAGCCAAGTTCTACCTGGATCTCTACAATGTAGACAACGTGGTGCCGGAAGCAGCAAAATCATGGAAATCCTGGGATGAACTGGCGGTTGCCTTCACCTCCGGCACGATCGCCATGTACGAAGTTGGCGATTGGGGCTTGGCAGGCGTAGATAGCAAAGAACCGACCTTTGAATGGGGCGTGGCGCCGTTACCGCAGAACGTCAAGCAGGCATCGGTCGTCGGTGGTGCCAACTGGGTCATAAATCCCAACACAAAAAATTCGGACGCAGCTTACAAATGGGTGCAGTTCATCAGCGGTCCAGAAGTGTTCACCATCATGGATGGCTACAAACGTCTGGCTGCTCGCTCTGGCGGAGAGCAGCAGATCGTCAAAGATGATCCCCGTATGCAGGTATTTGTGGATAGCCTGGCGTACGCACGCGCGCGCTCGGCAATTCCGAACTGGACCACGGTCGATTATGACTGCCTGCAGCCGGCATTTCTGAGGGTATTGCTTGAAGGCGCAGAAGTGGAAGCCTCCATGCTGGAAGCAGAAGCTTGCGCCAACGCCGCTTTGAGTGGTGAATGACCGTAAGGTCATACTTTGGTAGACTCATAATTGGGATGCGGTGGTACTCCCACCGCATCCCAATCCAAGGAACGATGTATGCGTAAACGAGAGCGGCTGACTGGATACTTGCTTATCACACCAGCGTTTCTGGCGATCTTCGCAGTCCTGGTTTATCCGCTGGGACGCGCGATCGATATGAGCTTTCACAAGATCATCCTGACCCAGCCAAATCTTGGGCAGCCTTTCATTGGTTTGGAAAATTACATTCAGGTCATCAAGGATCCTATCTTCCTGAACGCCATCGAGAATACATTTGTGTGGTTGTTCTTCAACCTTGTTTTCCAAATGTTGTTTGGGACGTTGATCGCACTATTGCTCAATGAATCGTTCCGCGGGCGTGGATTGGTGCGTGGGCTGATGTTGATCCCGTGGGTGACGCCGTCGGTGGTTGCCATGTTGACCTGGCGTTGGATGTATGATGCCGAGTTTGGCATTATTAATCAATTCTTGAAGTCCATTGGGGTGATCGATAAAGGGATAGCCTGGCTGGGGAATGTCGATACCGCCATGCCGGCGGTTATCCTTGAATCAGTATGGAAGGGTACGCCTTTCGTAATGTTGATGATCCTGGCAGCGCTCCAGGCTGTGCCCCGCGAACTGTATGATGTTGCCAAAGTGGATGGCGCCAATGCGGTTCAGTCGTTCTTTAATGTAACCATGCCCTTGATCATGCCTACATTTATCATTGCTGCCACACTGACTGTGATCTACACTTTCAACAATTTCAACGCCATCTGGCTGATGACGGAGGGCGGTCCATTGCGCGCCACAGAAACCTTGCCGATCCTGGTATACACCCTGGGGTTTCGAAATTTCGATCTGGGTCGATCTTCGGCGGTCGGGGTGCTCACGTTGCTGATCTTGCTGGTATTCGTGGCTTTGTTCGGGCAGCGCTATATCCGCTCCCAGGTTGACCTGTAAACCTTATGAAACGACCAAAATTCCTGCGTCCCTCAAATATTCGTGGCACGATCTTCCTGGTGATCGCGTTGGTGATCGGGATCATATTTGCCTTGCCGTTCATATACATGATCTCCACATCCCTGAAGGGGCAATCAGAATTGTTCACCCGTCCGGCGACCTTTTTTCCGACCAAGGGCTATTATTTCCAGGCGTACCTGGATGTTTGGAGCAAAGGGAAGTTTGACCAATATTTCATGAACAGTGTGGTCGTTTCATCTGCCTCCACTTTGGTTTCAGTCGTGATCGCGATCCTGGCTGGTCTGGGATTCGCGCGGTATAAACTTCCCAACAAGCTGTTGCTCAGTATTCTGGTCAGCCAATTATTCCCCCTGGTGTTATTGGTGCCGCCGTTCTTTGTGGTCTTTCGCCAAATGGGTCTGTATGATACCCATGCCGCGTTGATCATCTCCTATGTGTCTTTCGCTTTGCCGTACAGTGTCTGGATGCTGACGGGGTACTTCCGATCGATCCCAATCGACCTGGAGGAAGCCGCACAAGTGGATGGTGCCACGCGCTTGGGCGCTTACCTGCGTATCACCTTGCCGCTTGCCACCCCCGGCATTGCAGCGACGATCGTGTACTGTTTCATCCTGGCATGGAACGAATTTCTATTTGCCTTTACATTCATCAGCAATCCCTCTTTGCGTACCTTGCCGGTTGGTTTGCAAATGTTCATCGGGCAGTACGGGGTTGAATGGAACTTGCTGATGGCTGGCGCGGTGGTTACCACAATTCCGGTGGTGGTATTATTTGTCATCCTACAGCGATATCTGGTGGCTGGTTTGACAGCAGGCGCCGTGAAAGGGTGAGGAAATGATGAAGAAGACGGAAGTGGGTGATTGGAGCAAAGTGCTTTCTCCAATCAAGGCGCAGGAGACCATTTCAGATCAGGTCTATAACAGCATTCTTGGGTCCATCCTCTCCGGTCAAATCGGGCAGGGGCAGCACCTGGTGGAACAAGTGCTGGCGGATCAGTTGTCCGTGAGCAGGATATCCGTTCGCGAGGCGATCCGCCGCCTGGCGCGGGATGAACTGGTTCAGATCATTTCCAATCGGGGCGCCTTCGTGGTCACCTTTGGGGTAGACGACGTTGAAGAAATCTTCAACTTGCGCTCTGCCCTGGAGGCAATCGCCATCGAGCGTGTGACGTCGTTCGCTTCGGATCAATCCTTGACCGTTTTTGACGATATTTTGAATGAAATGGTTCAATACGAAAAGAACCAGGACCGCATCCGGGGCGCAGCCGCGGATACGAATTTTCACCGAAAGATCATGGAACTTTCAGGGCAGCCCCGCATCTTCCAGGTGTGGGAGCGGATGTCCGCGCAGATCACGGTGGTGCTGTATAACGTAAGCAATTATTACCCCTCATATTTCGGTCTTGCGGACCGGCATGTTCGGATTGTGGAACTGATCCGGGCTCGAGACCCCCAACCCGCGGGTGAACATCTGAAAGACCACATTATGGAAGGCGCTCAACGTTTGTTGCAAGCCATGCGAGAGACTTCCTGATAACGAGGTGATGATGAAGATCATTCAAATCGAATGCACGTTGTTGGAAACCCCGTTGCCGGCGCCGCTGCGTCCCGCCTGGGCTCCCGGTCGGGTGTTCACCCATTCAAGTTGTACCTTGCTCCAGGTTCACACGGATGAAGGCATCACCGGGATCGGTGCAGGACCGGAAGTGGGCATGTTGGGAATTCATACCATCTCGGAATTGTTGGCTCCCTATATTCTGGGCATGGACCCCTTCATGGTCGAAAGGATCGCCCCCTATATCCGGACCGCAGCCCGCGATGGCAGCTACCCCTGGGCGTTGGATATGGCGCTTTGGGATATTATCGGCAAGACGACCGGGCAACCGGTTTATCGCCTCTGGGGGGGGTATCAGAATCGCATTCCGGTGTATGCCAGTATGGCGGAGGTGACCGAGGCAAGCGAACAAATCGCTCGCCTGCAACAACTGCGGGACCATGGATTCAAGGCTTTCAAATTGCGGTTGCGCCGACCGGATATCCGGGATGATATTCGCCTGGTTGAGCAAGTTCGGGCAGCTTTGGGTGATGAGATCGACCTGATGGTGGATGGCAACCAGGCACACGTTATGCCATCCCCCCAGCCCAGCGGCTACTGGACCTATGAACAGGCTTTGACCGTCGCGCGTGCGATGGAGCAATTGAATGTGCTTTGGTTGGAGGAGCCGCTGCCGCGCTATAACTATAAGCAGTTGGCGCGCCTGGCAGATGCAGTGGATATCCCGATCGCCGGGGGCGAATTGAACATCGGGCTGCATGAATATAAACTCCTGATCGATATGGACTGTTATGACATCATTCAGGCAGATGCGGCATTTTCAGAAGGCATCTCACAGTTGCGAAAAGTGGCATCCATGGCAGAACTGGCGTATAAAAAATTCATCCCACACACCTGGTCCAATGGGATCGGTTTGGGCGCCAATCTTCACCTGGCGGCTTCACTGCCCAATTGTCCCTGGTTCGAATTCCCGGTGGACCCGCCTGCCTGGACGATCGAGTCGCGTGATTTCATGCTGACCCAACCGTTCGATATCGATGAAGACGGCAGCATCACGGTCAGTGACATCCCCGGATTGGGCTTGAGGATAGATGCGGACGCCATTACCCGCTATTCCAAGGAACACTGGCAGAGCGATCGGCTTGCCGTATGAATGATGCATCACATACCCTGGATAGTCACGCAAGAACTGTTGCGCTGGCGCCTGCACCACAGCGCGCCAAGGCAGCCGCCTCATTGCAGCACGCCGCCGGCGAGTTGGGGGTATACCCGGCGTCCATTGCGCCGGTCTACCGTGCCCTGGCTGATGGCACGCTGCCGCCAATGACGGTTCCGGCGTTCAACATTCGCGGAATGACCTATGAACTGGCGCGGGCGATCTGGCGCACGAGTATGGCATTGAAAGCTGGACCGCTCCTGTTCGAATTGGCGCCCTCAGAATCCATCGTTGGCGACCAGTTGTTCGAGGAATACACTGCTTTGATCCTGGCGGCGGCGGTGCGGGAAGGCTATCGTGGACCGGTCTTTCTCCAGGGCGACCATTTCTCGATTGATAGCATGGAGGCTATTGCACCAACGCTGGAGTTGGCGAAACGCGTCGTCCGCTGCGGCTTCTACCAGATCGATATTGACGCCTCTCATTTATTTGACCCCGGTGGCGCGAACCTGGCTGAATTCCACCAGCCGAACGCGCAAGCTACCGCTCAGGTGATCTCACAATTGCGGCAATTCAAGCCGGCAGGTGAGTTCCTCACGTTGGGTGGTGAGGTTGGCGAGATTGGGGGAAGGAACACGACGACTTCTGATCTCGAAGCTTTCTATGATGCCGTTATATCCCTGTTGCCACCCGCCACGCGCGGACTGGATAAGATCAGTGCCCAGACTGGCACCACCCATGGTGGCATCGTGCTCACGGATGGCACGACCGGGCAGATGCCGGTGAATTTTGATCTGGCGGCAGCCCTTGCCGGGCAGGCACGCGCGCTGGGAATATCCGGGTTGGTCCAACATGGGGCTTCGACCATGAGCCTCGTTGACCTTGCCAAATTGCCCGCATCTGGCGTTGTGGAGGTGCACCTGGCGACCCAGATACAGAACATCGTCTTCGACCATGAAAGTTTCCCCGCGGCGTTGCTTGAGAAGATGAAAGCCCATCAAACGGTTGGCGGCAGCGCGGAGGGCGATCAGGATGAAAATACGGAGCGCTTGAGCGAGTTACAACGCTTCTACAAGGCGCGCTGGGCTGCCTGGGGACCGTTCAAGCGGGAGCTTTTGGATCTGCCAACCGAATCGCTTGAAACGATTTGCGACAGCCTGGGCGCCTGGGTGGCTGATGTTTTTCGGGCGCTGCGCATCGCGGGCAATGCCGGGGTGCTGGAGCGCTACAATACAAAGGAACGCGTGTGAAAACATTGGATGTGGTTGGTTTGGGGTTGGCTACACTGGATATCCTGACGCTGACACCGCGCCTGCCGCGTTCCAATGAATGTTTCCCGATTGATCATATCGAAATGCAGGGGGGTGGTCCGGTCGCGACTGCGCTGGTTGCGCTGGCTCGCCTTGGCGCGAGTTGCGCCTACCTGGGGGTCGCTGCGCCTGATCAATCCGGACGGCAGATCGTGGCGGAGTTGGAACAATACCGGGTTGACGTGACCAGCGTTGTGCAGCGGGCGCATGGGGCATCCTCTGCCTCGGTCATATTGGTGGAACGCGATAGTGGTCACCGGGCGATCCTGTTCCGCGAGGGCACGGCGCCGGATCTGCACCCGCATGAGGTGCCGCAGGAGCTGATCACATCGGCGCGTGCGCTGCACTTGGACGGTTTCGCGCTCCCCGCAGCGGTGAAAGCTGCCCAGCTCGCGCGTGAGTCCGCAACGCTGGTCTCTTTTGATGGCGGCGCAGGTGAAAGAATGCTGGATGGCTTGGGGCAACTGCTGCCGCTGGTGGATGTGATGGTGCTTGCCCGGCAATTCGCCCTGAACTTATGTGGATACGCCCAACCCATCGAAGCATGTCAAGCGATTTTGAACCAATATCATCCACGCCAGGTCGTCATCACCGACGGGGAACGCGGCTGCTGGTATGCAGATGATACAACCCAGATACACCAGCCGGCTTACCCGGTGGCAGTGGTCGATTCGACCGGGGCTGGCGATACCTTCCACGGCGCCTACCTGTTTGCCTGCCTGCAATTGGCATGGACGCCATCGTTCAGGTTGAAGTTCGCCAGCGCCGTAGCGGCGCTGAAATGCACCCAATTAGGCGGGCGCACGGGCATCCCCACCTATGACCAGACCATGGAATTCTTGTCAACTCGTGGCGAAGAATTACTATGATGGAACAAGAATATCGAAAAATTACCAAGGATCGTGAAGATGAAAATCGAACATAACTCTCAAAAAGTTGGTCTCATCTCCGTGGGCGTACCGTGGTTTGATATTTCTACCGCCCAGAAGAATCTGGAGGATATGCGCTCCTGGCTGGAAAAGACCTGGCAAGTGCTGGGACCGCGCACGGTGGTGGTCGATTCGGCAGGGCTTGCAAGCGCAGTGGAAGACTTCATGACGATGGGCAGACCGGATGTGTTGGTGTTGCAAATCGGCACCTTTCCGGATGGTGAAGCGCCGCTTTATATAGCCGAAAGATTGCGGGTGCCCGTCATCATCCATTCGTTGCCAGAGCCGGATATCGAAAAACAGATTTCACTGAACAGCCTGTGCGGCGCGAACTTGTCGACCTTCACGTTGAGTGAAATTGGGCTGCCCCACCAGGCGATTCACGGCGCCGTCGATGACCCGGACGTGCAGGCAAGGATGAGCGCCTATATCAAAGCAGGTTTGGCGCTGGCGGCGATGAGTCGCATGCGTTTAGGATTGATCGGCTATCGCGCCCCAGGATTTTATCCCTGTGTGTTCGATGAATTGCTCATTCGCCGGACCTTTGGCATGGGGTTGGATCACATCTCGTTGGGAGATGTGGTGCTGGCAAAACAAAGCGGCGCAGGTCGAAAAGCCCCGGTTGAACAGTTTCCCGCCATCGAAGGAGGGATGCTCTCGGCAGAAGCGATTTCCTGGATCGAGCGTCATTACGCAGCCATCAGCTCTGTGATCGAAAAAAGTGGGAAACGCCTCTTCGCGATTAAGGACTGGCCAGAGATCATGGGTTTGGATGAGCCAGGAGGACTATGGGCTGCCTTGGGCTGGCTCCAGGATGAAGGCTATCTGATCGCCCCGGAAGGAGATGTCAACGCCGCAGTGACGATGGCATTACTGAATGCGATCGATCGGCAGGTGCCCTTCTTCGCGGACATCAGCGCCTGGGATGATCGCATGTCTGCGCTGCTGCTCTGGCACTATGGCGGTGCGCCCAGCCTGGCGCGCAGCAAGGATGAGATCCGGTACGGCATGGAAGGCAGGGAGGTCGAGTTTACCCTCAAGCCCGGACTGGCTACCCTTGCCAGGGTGGGAATGCACCATGGATCGTTTCGTATACTCGCCATCGGCATCGAAGTCCTGGATCGCAGCGTCGCATTACGGCGTGCCGCAGCCTGGGCGCGAACGGTCAACCACCCCGCACGCGCGGTGATCCAAACCATGTTGGATGATGGCTGGGAACACCACACGGTCATGGTTTATGGGGATGCCGTCCCCGCCTTGAAAGCCATTTCGCGCTTCAGCGGAATTCCGTTGACCGTGCTCTAGAACCCCCCCCGGCGTTGCGCTGGAAGTGCACAGGTTGGAACCGTCCTCGTATTTCTGGTTGTGCCATATTTGGTGACCGACAGTGGTCTCGCGCAGTGCCCGCAGGGTAGACCCCGAACCAGCCGATCACGAGTAGCCCCCCTGTTCTGTGACCGACAGTGGTCTCGCACAGTGCCCGCAGGGTAAACCCCGAACCAGCCGATCACGAGTAGTCCCCCTGTTCTGTGACCGACCGGATACTCGCACAGTGCCCGCAGGGTAAACCCCGAACCAGCCGATCACGAGTAGTCCCCCTGTTCTGTGACCGACCGGGGACTCGAACCCCGAACCAACTGATTAAGAGTCAGCTGCTCTACCGATTGAGCTAGTCGGCCTTGAGGCGGGTGAAATTATACCGCATTCAAGGGGAGTGTCAAAGGTGTTCCTGTCGGCTGATCACCTTATACAAATCCTGGTGCACACACTGCACCCTGTTTTTGACTTAACCGCATAGTTGTGCTAGAATGATTCTTGTAGTGCTTTGGGATGTGGTTTGTTCGAGCCGAAAGCGTACTGCCACCCGCGGCGCGCGCGGCTCAAGCGGCAAATCCACCCGATGGTTCCATGCCCCGGTGAGCCTTGACCCGGGGTGTGATACTTAAAATAGACTTTATTACCAGCCTTTGGGCTGTATTTGAAAGGTTACAAAAAATGAAACACAATACTTTACGCATCGTCCCGCTTGGCGGCTTGGGGGAGGTCGGCAAGAATATGATGCTGTACGAATATGGGGGACAGATCCTGGTGGTCGACGCCGGCATGATGTTCCCCGATAACGATATGCCCGGCATCGATTACATCATCCCGGACATGACCTACCTGTTGAGCAAACGCCAGCAAGTGGCGGGGATCGTCATCACCCACGGTCACGAGGATCACCTGGGCGCCATCCAGCATCTGCTGCAGGAGGTCAATGTGCCGGTCTATGCCACCCCGCTGACGCGCGGTCTGATCGAGGTCAAACTGGCGCGCCACGGCTTGATGAAGAACGCCGACCTGCGTACGGTGCAAGCCGGGCAGGGCGTCAAGATCGGACCCTTCCAGGTGGAGTTCTTCCACGTCTGCCATTCCATCCCGGATGGGGTGGGGTTGGCGATCCAGACGCAGGCGGGCTTGGTCGTCCATACTGGCGATTACAAACTGGACCACACCCCGGTGGATAATTGGCCCACCGACTACGCCAAACTGGCGGAGCTTTCGCGCCGTGGGGTGCTGGCGCTGCTGGCAGATTCCACCAATTCCGAACGTCCGGGCTGGACGCCCTCCGAGCGCGTCATCGACCAGGCGTTCGACCGGGTCTTCCGCGAGGCGAAAGGGCGCATCATTCTGGCATCCTTCGCGTCGCTGGTCTCGCGCATGCAGCAGGTGGCGAATGCCGCCGCGGCGCACGGACGCAAACTGGCGTTCGTGGGCACCAGCATGGTCGATAACGCCAAAATGGCGCGCAAGCTGGGCTACCTGGACATCCCCGAAGAGACGCTGACGACCATCGACCAGGCGCTCAACATGAAGGACGAGGATGTCGTCATTATGTGCACCGGGTCGCAGGGCGAGCCAACCTCCATCATGGGGCGGCTCTCGATCGGGCGCTACCGCATGTTCGATATCAAAGAGGGCGACACAGTGGTGCTATCCGCGCATCCCATCCCGGGCAACGAAGAGGCGGTCTACCGCACCATCAACCGCTTGTTCCGGCGCGGCGCCGAGGTAGTCTATGAAGCTGTTGCGCCGGTGCACGTCTCGGGACACGCCAGCCAGGAGGAGATGAAAATGCTGCTCAACCTGGTGCGCCCCAAGCACGTCATCCCGATCCACGGCGAGCTGCGCCACCTCAAACAGCACGCGCAACTGGCGCGGCAGGTGGGCGTGCCGGCGGAAAACATCACCGTGGTGGAGAACGGTCAGGTGATCGAGTTCCACGATGGCAAGATGCGGCTGGGCGAACGCATCCCCGGCACGCACGTCTTTGTGGATGGATCGAGCGTCGGCGACGTCAGCCAGGCAGTGATGCGTGAGCGCGAAACACTCGGCGCAGAGGGAGTGTTGATGGTGCATGTGGTGGTAGATGCGCGCAGCGGCGAACTGCGCGGCGAGCCGCAGGTACGCTCGCACGGTTTCATCCTGGCAAGCGAGGCGGAGGATCTGCACGACCGCGTCCGCCAGCGTGTGGGCGAGGCGCTGGCGCAAGCCAACGGCAACGTGGTGAAGGATATCGAACAATCGGTGCGCGGCTTTC
This sequence comes from Anaerolineae bacterium, assembly GCA_013177815.1. Lineage (GTDB taxonomy): Bacteria > Chloroflexota > Anaerolineae > Anaerolineales > Anaerolineaceae > JABLXM01. The sequence goes on from JABLXM010000097.1 coordinate 10,265, forward strand.
TCTACGATGAGATGCGCCGCTCGCCGCGGGTGTTCGTGAGCGTCAGCGAGGTGTAATGTGGTTTTTATCCACGGATTTACCGGGCTGATCCAAGGTGATCTATGGGCTGCAAACGCGCATGTGCTGATGATCGGTGGGTATAAGCTGACAACAGCTTCCCTGGGATGAGATATTCCTTGCCACAGGGAAGTGGAAAGTTGACGATTGATTCTTGACCGTGTTGGTCATCGAACACGTTGGATGTGTGGCTTGAAGAATATATTCAAAGAGTTCCCCCTTGTTCACCATCCTGAAAAAAAATTGCTCCTATTGGTCATTCTTGGGCTTGCAATTCATCTGATCCTGCCGCAAATTACATCGTTGGAGCATTCCTGGCGGGTGCTCCAATCGCTTTTGCTGTGGGCGGTTGGCTTGGCTTTTGTTTCCCAGGTCATCAGCTATCTCGGCAGTGGCTATTTGCTGAAAAAGTATCTTCATTTGGTGCATCAGCATGTCAGTTTAGCGCGCAGCACGTTGATCGTTTTGGGTTCCGCCAGTGTTGGCATGGTTGCGGGCGGTATCGTGGGTGGTTCTGTAGCCATTTATAACTGGGTGAGCCGGGGAGATGGACACCCAGAAAGGGCGACTATGGCTAGCCTGTTGCCTTCTCTTATGAACACGATCGCTTTGGTGGTCTGTTCGGTGTTTGGGCTGACGCATCTTATTTTTATTCATGACTTGTCAAAGGCGCAGTTGATAAGTTTTTTCTCCATTCTCCTTTTTTTGGTTTTCGTTTTCAGTCTGGTGATAGTAACCCTTCGATACCGGGATCGGACAACCACCGTCATTGTTTGGATTGCCAGCCGTTTGGCGAGGTTACGCCGGAAACAATATAAATCATCTGATACGCAGGATTCGATGCGCGATCTATTCTCCGTGTGGGATGCCCTGCGCACTGGTGGCTGGCGGGATCTGGCGTTGGGTGCGGCAATAACGGTATTGTTCGATATGCTTACGCTGTTTTTTCTGTTTGTCGCAGCAGGTCACAACGTAAGCCCCGGCGTGCTGCTGGCAGGGTATGGATTACCTCTCTTGCTGGGAAAAATGGCGTTTGTTGTGCCTGGCGGCGTGGGCGTTGTCGAAGGCAGCATGGCGGCTTTGTATGATACCCTGGGGGTGCCGGATCAAGTCACGGTTGTGGTCGTGCTTGGATACCGCTTGATTTCATTTTGGTTTCCAAGCCTGTCTGGGTTCGCTGCCGTGGCTTATTTGCAAAGGTCAAAGCCGGAAATATCTCCGTAGGCTTTCTATAAAGATCTGAAGACACTGCGCTAAGCGTGAGTGTGTATATTTCCCAGATGATTGTTGATAGAGGGGGATGAACGCCAATGGATAATGAAGCACGCCCTACAGGTGAAATAATTAACCAGAAGGGGCTGTCCAAAAAGAACAGGGCGGTCCCTTTCGCGTTTAAAGGGAATGTGATTCAATAGGGGTATGAAACACAGAAAACCAGCCTACCCTGTCTTCAAACCATATACGATGGCGCAGCCGGGTCT
>JABLXM010000098.1 GCA_013177815.1 Anaerolineae bacterium
TTTCGTTCACGCCGGCTGCCAGGGAGATCTTCTGCGGGGTGCGCTCCAGCACTGTCACCACCTGCCCAAGCGCCAGACCGGCTGCCACCAGTTGGGCGTATGCCACCGGCGGCTCGTCCTCCATGTGGAAGATCTGCCCGCTCTGACCGACCTCGAGTTGGGTCAGGGGCAGGTCCGCCGGCTGGTGACCGCCGGTTTTGCGCAATTTTCCCTCCGGGCTGGGGATGGGATCGCCGTGGGGATCCAAGGCGGGATGACCCAGGCTGGCATCCAGGGCGTCGATCTGGCTGGTGGTCATGCCGTGTTCGCGTTTCTGGGCGATGTTGTGCACCTGTTCGATTGGAACGCGGGCTTCATCCACCAGATAGCGTTCCCACAGGCGGTGCGCGCGCACCACCTGGAGCGCCCAACGTTGACCTTCGGGGGTGAGGACGAGATTGCGCAGGTTGGGCTGCACCAAGCCCTGTTCGCGCAGGTCTGAAGCGAGCGTCATGGCTTTGTGTTTGTTCAGGTTGAGCGCGCCGGCGAGGGCGTCCACGGAAGCGGGATCATCCTCTTGTTGGCGGTTGAAGATGTACTTGAGGGCATCCTCGATGCGGTGGCGTTGAACATCCAAGCGGGAAGCGCGCCAGAGCGCCAATAAGCCGCGGCGTGGAAGAAAGATGACCACGAGCAGGATGGCGATGAAGGATGCGTAGATTAGCATGGTGAGCGTCAAGCTCATAGAATCTCCTGAATTAGACTTGTATATTAATAAAATTAGTCATGCCTAAATTATAATCAAATTATGGATATTGTCAATGGGAAAGATCCAGCCGTCGGGTTGGCGGGCGGCGTTTCGCCGGCGCGCAATCGTTCGATCATCTTTTCGATCAATTCCAGGTTGGAGCGGGCGTTATTCAGCCCGATTTTCAGGGTCAACATCTAAAAGTAGAACTAGCACTCGGAGCGGGTGTATTCCGAGAACCGCTCAATGCCGGTGGGGATGTTTTCGTATGCTTGCAGCCCCATGCGGATCTGCGCGGCGTTGCGCTCGAACATGGCAATGACCTCTTCGTCGCTCATCTGTCCGGCGAAGAAGATCTGGATGAGCGGCGCCGAGCGGTTCTCCTCGAAGGGCGCCGGCGCCCGCAACCAATGGGCAAGTTCTTCGCGACCCGTCTCGGTGATGCTGTACTCCTTGCGGTTGGGTCGATCGGTCTGCTCCACCACCTGCATTTGCGCCATGCCCTGGTTTGCCAGCCGCGCCAGGGTGCTGTAGATCTACGCCTGGTCCGCCTGCCAGAAGTGGCGCACGGCGATATCGAAGATCTTCTTTAGATCGTAACTGGTCACCGGGCGGTAGTTGAGGAAGCCCAGGATGGCGTGTTCGAGGGATATTGGTCGCTCCTATTCGATCATTATGATATGACATATATAAATATTGCATATAACGGTGAGCGAAGCAAACCATCTTCGCGACCATGCGGGATAATTTACTTCGCTCAACCTGATGAATCGGGCATTATTGACAGCCCGTGAAAGTCGCGATCACCTCGCGCGTGATGCTACTCGAACGCCACCTGCACGGTCATGCCCCAGCGCAGGCGGGGGTCGGTCTTGTCCAATTGGAGGCGCACGGTGTAGACCACATCGCCGCCCTTGGTCCCCGACTGCTGTTGGATGAGGGTGACGGTGGCGGGCAGTTCCAACTCCGGCAGGGCATCCGGCGAGATGGTGGCTTTCTGCCCTTGCGAAATGTCGACCACATCCAGTTCACTCAGGTCGGTCGTTTCCACGTAGAGTGTATCCAGGTCTGCCAGCAGCGCCACTGCCTGGTTGCTCATCACCGGTTCTCCGGCTGCCGCCATCACTTCCACCACCGTGCCGGCGAAGGGTGCCAGCAGCGTCAGATCGTCCAAAAGTTCTTGCGCGGAAGCGATTTGCGCATTGGCGCTGGCAAGACGCGCCTCTGCCAGCGCGCGTTCACGTGGATCTGGACCATCCGACCATTGTTGTACCTGATAACGAGCTTCATCGACCGCGGCTTGCGCCTGGGCGACCAGCGCCTGAGCGGCATCCAACTCGTTCTGTTTGCGGTCGCGCTTGCGGGTGGCTTCATCCAGCGCGTCCTGGGCATCTTCGACTGCCTGCTCGGCATCCTTGCGCGTCTGGTTGTCCTCGTCAAGATCTTTGTACTGCTCGAAATCCTCTTGCTTCTGGTCCAGGTCATCCTGCGCGTCGATGACCGCCTGATGGTCGTCATCCAATTGATCCTGGAAGGTATCGGTGTCCAGGTCATCCAACGCTTCCTGAGCGTCGATCAATGCCAGTTCGGAATTCACCAATACTTGCTTGGCATCAGCCAGTTGCACGCCGGCGGTGCGTTCCAGGTCGTCCAACGCCTGCTGCGCCTGCTCCACTTCCAGTTCGGCGGCTGCCAGCGCGGCGCCGGCTTGGTTCTTCTCGCTCAGGCGCGCGATTGCGTCGCCTGCTGCCAAATGATCGCCCTCTGCCACCAATACTTCGCTCAGTGTGCCGCTGGCACGGAAGAACAGGCGGGTGTAGTCGCGGGGCACGATATTGCCTTCGGCCACCGTGCCGGCGCTGCCATCGATCCGTTCCCCGCTGGGCGGCACCGCAGTCGGTACGGGTTTGGCGGCTGGTTGACAGGCGGTTGCTGCCAATGCCAGCAACACCAGGCTGATTACGATCTTTTTTCCTTTCATGTTGACCTCCTTATACTTATGAATTTATCAGGACACCAATACGTTCTTTGTTGAACATGGAAAAACAGCGCCGGCGATGTGGCGTTCTCACTCATACGCCAGCACCTCGCGGATGGTCAGTCGGGCGGCGGAGATGGCGGGCGCCAGGCTGGATATCACCGAGAGCACGATCACCACCCCCAGCCACAGCAGCGGACCGTTAAGGGTATACACGAAGATCGACGTGGTGCTGAAGATCGCCATGCTGATCAGGTCAGATAGCAATTTGCTGATCGGCACGGCGACCACCAGGCTGAGCAGCCAGGAGAGTAAACCGATGATCAGACCCTCCACCAGCACCATGCGGATCACATCGCGGTTCGAAGCGCCTACGGCGCGCATCACACCGATCTCACGCATGCGCTCCAACACGTTGATGCTGAGCGTGCCCGCCAGCCCGATACTGCCAACCACGGCTGCCAGCCCGGAGAGGATGAGCAGAAAACTGGTCATGACGTTCAGCCCGTCATCGGTCTTATCCAGCACCATCAGCCCCGCACGCGCCTCGGTGACGGTGTAGCCTGCATCGCGCATTGCCAGTTCCACCTGGCGCGCCAATTCGCTTTGCTCTTCCAGGGTTCTGTTTGGCTGGTCGGCGGCGATGCGGAACAGGCGCGCCTGGCGGACACTGCCGGTCAGGTGTGCCAGTTGATCGTAACTGGTATAAGCCATGCTATCCAGACTGCGCCCCGCCATTTTGAGGAAGCCAACCACCACCCAGTCGGTCTCTTTGCCATTGATGCGCAGCGTGACGCTGTCGCCGATTTGCAAACCCGGCAGGCTATCGCGAAAGCGCTCGTTCACCACAATGGCGCGCGCATCCTCCGGCAACAACCAGCGCCCCTCCAGCAGGGTGGGGGTCATCAGTTGGGTGTCAACCGGCGGACCGATCACCTGGGCGCTATCTGCGACGGCGCCGGAGGCGGTGATGATCTCACCCGTGGCGCCAGCCCAGCCCTCGACCAGGCTGATGCCGGGGACGGCTGACAGCTCTTTGGTGACGCGCGCGATGCGTTCCGGGTCTTCCAGGCTGAGGTTGACATCCGCCAGGAAGTAGTGTGATAACTGCGTCAGGTAGGCGTCCACCGATGAACGGGTGTTGATGGTGGCGATGAAGATAGCGCCTCCCAGGGTCAGGGTGATCAACGTCAACACCAAGCGACCCTTGCGGCGGAAGGTGTTTCGCAAGGAGATCAGCAGCGGGCGCGGCAAACCACGCAGGCGCGCCAGTTTTTGCTCCAGCCAACCGTGTTGCTGCAGGCTGTCTTCCTCGCGGATGCCGCTGAAAGCCTGCTGCACGCGGATACGGGTGCCCTGCAGCACCGGAACCAATCCCGCCAGTTGGGGTACGATGACGGCGATGGCGATTTGCAGGTAGACTGCGGCAGGCACGACACGGTAACCTTGTAATTCCACATTGATCTGCCCGGCAAGGTATTCCAACAGCACGTAGGCGGCGCGGGCGGAAAGCGGGATCGAGATCGCCAGCGCCACCAACCCGTAGACCAGGATCAACACCAGGTAGATGAGCGCCACCTGCCAGCGTCGCCCGCCGACCAGTTTGAGGATGCCGATCTGCTGGGTTTGCTGCGTGAGCAGGGCGTTGAGCGTGTTGGTGATGAGAAAGCTGCTCAGCAAGACCACCAAAGCACCCAGTGCGAACAGCACCTGGGAGATGGCATCGACGTAGACGGCAGTCGGATGGGAGCTGCGCTTGCGGATGACGGCGCTGTTGACCGTGACGCCGTCGGCTTTCAGGTCGTCGCGGATCTCCTGCGCCACCGTCTGGATGTAGATTTCATCCTCGTTGTCCCCCAGCACGGTGATGACCAGGCGGTTGTTGGTGTTGGGCTGTTCCAGCCAGCCCAAATCGTCAGGGTTGACGTAGCCCAACGGGTTGGCAACGAAGAAGCCGCCCCCGCCGGAAACCGCCCCCAGGGTTTGCACTTGCACCACACCCACCACCAGCAATTCCCGGCTGCGACCGGAAGGCAACTCCACCTCCAGGGTGTCGCCAAGCGCGACGTTAAGGTCATCCATCTTGCTTTGTTCCAAAACCACTTCGCCGCGTTTGGGTGGAAAACGCCCCTCCATCAGACTGACGGTGTTGATCTCGAAGTCGTCATAATCTGGGATTGCCATCAGGTCCATTTGCAGCCACTGGCTGGTTCCGGTGTGCGCACGCAGACTGAAAGACCGCAGGTGCTCCGCCTGGTCCACGCCATCCATACCGCGTACTGTGTCCAACAGATCATCGCTGATGCCGGAGGTCTGCATGGTGATATTGGCAGGATTGGTGTTGTGATAACCTGTCAACATGTCCGCGGTGATGATCTCGTGATTTGTTTCCAGGATGCCGATCGCGAACAGACCTACTGCGATCGAGAGGATGACCAGCAGCGAGCGGGTTTTGTTGCCGATCAGGTCGGCGAAGACCTTTTGCCAACGGGGACGGATCATGCGTGACCTCCACGGCGGGTGAGCGCCGATTTTCCACCTGGTGTTTGCGCCAGCCAGGCGCGCAAGTCGTCCTCACCCAACCATGCCAGCGTGCCATCTTTGATGCAATGAAGCGTGGTGCTGGCTGGCAGGCGATCCGGCAGGCTGAGCCATTGCCCTGCCTTCAGGCTCCGCTGGCGGCTGCCGCGGAGTTGGAATTCGCCGTCTTCCACCAGCACCAACCCGGGTTTGACGCCGGCAGGCGCCTGCCATGCTTCGCCGGCGCGCAGCGCAGCCGGCTTGAGGGCTTTGGTCAATGCCAACATGGCGGTGTGCGGCAGGTCTGGGAATGATTCCGAGATGGCGGGCAGCACCAACGAGCCATCCGAGATCACCAACCGGCGGGTGGCGCGCGCTGCCAGCGAACGGTCGTGCGTCACCATGATGACCGTTTTATGCTGCGCCAGCAGGGTATCGAAGATGCCCATGACACGCTCGGCGGTGCGCGAATCCAGGTTGCCGGTAGGCTCATCCGCCACCAGCACGGGCGGCTCGTTCGCCAGCGCGCGGGCGATGGCGGCGCACTGTTGCTGCCCGCCGGAGAGCGCGGCGGGCAGCTTCTCGGCTACGTCAACCAAACCGACCAGGTCGAGCAGGCTCATGGCGCGTTCGACCCGTTCGGCTTCCGGGCAACAGACTGCGAAGTCCATCGGCAGCAGCACGTTTTCCAACACCGAGAGCATCGGCAGCAGTTGGAAGAATTGAAAAACCACGCCCAGGTTGCGCCCACGCCAAACCGAAAGCCTGGATTCGTTCAACTGGTTCAGGTCGGCACCGTTGACCTGGATGGTGCCATTGCTGGGACGGTCAATGCCGGCGATCATGTTGATGAGGGTGGATTTGCCGCTGCCGGATTTTCCGACCACGGTGACGAATTCGCCGCGCTGGATGGTGAGGTTGATATCGGATAACGCGTGGAACTCGCCGGAGGGTAATTTGAAGATTTTGTCCACCGCACGCAGGCGGATGAAACCATCTTCGGCTGGGTTGGGTTGATGAGTATGTATCATGCCATCGCCTCTGTACGCGTTTGGACCAGACTGCCATCCGCCAGCCACAAAACGCGGCTCATGCGGCTGGCAAGGCTCTGGTCGTGGGTGACCATCACGATGGTCTTACCGCCCGCCACCAATTGCTCGAAGATCTTCATGATGCTATCGGCGGTGCCGGAGTCGAGCCGCCCGGTGGGTTCATCCGCCAGCAGGATGGGCGGGTCGTTGGCGAGCGCGCGGGCGATTGCCACCCGTTGCTGTTGACCGCCGGAGATGGCGGAAGGCAATTTGTGGATGTGGTCTGACAGACCGACTTCGTCCAGGAGTTGCCTGGCGCGCGTCACCGAACGCCCGTTGCGCCACATGCCGCTCATGTCCATCGGCAGCAGCACGTTCTGCAGCAGGCTCAACATCGGCATCAACTGGAAGGATTGGTAGATCACGCCCAGGTTGCGACCGCGCCACAAAGCCGCCTGGTTCTCGTCCATGGCGTGGATGGAGATGCCATCCACAAGCACCTCGCCGCTAGTGAGCGAATCCACGCCGCTGATCATGTTCAGGAGGGTGGATTTACCTGCGCCGGACCTGCCGACGATGCCCAGGAACTCGCCGGTGTGCACCTGGGCGCTGATGCCCTTGAGCGCCCAGAAATCACCCGCCGGGCTGTGGTAGGCTTTTTTGACCTCACGCAGATCGATGATGACCGGAGCGCCGGCTGGCGTTGGAGGTGCTTCAGGGGGATTACGGTGTCGAGAAATTGTCATAGTCAAAAGATTAAAATATCATGAATATATTGTAGTATAATAGATAAATAGTATAATAATAAACATCATGTACAGAATTAGATTATAGTCGACTCGACGGGGTTGTCAACCACCAATCTCATAGGAGTGTCTATTTATGAACGAACGTACAGAAACGAATGAACAACGGGGACAGGAACGGCGCACCGATCGGCGAGTCAGCCGCACCCGCCGCCAGTTGCGCGATGCGCTGCTGGCTTTGATCATTGAGCATGGTTACGACAGCGTCACCATTGAGCAGATCACCCAACGGGCAGACCTGGGGCGCACTACTTTCTACCTGCATTACCGCGACAAGGAGGAGTTGTTGATCGAAAGCATCGACAGCATCGCGCAGGAGTTGTTGGTGCAGGTGGTGCCGCTGCCCAAGCCGGGTCAAATGGGCGAGGATGACGCGCCGCGCGACCCGGCGCAGGCGGCGACATTGCTGGTCTTTCGTCACGCCGCTCAAAACTCACTACTGTACCGCGTCATCCTGCGCGGCGAGGGGGCGTTGAAAGCCAACACACGCTTCCATGAGATCATCCAAAGTTCGGTGCGCGAGTATGTGGAGGAACTCAACCGCAGCGCGCCGGATTTTCAACCCATGGTGCCGTTGGAAGTGTTCTCCAGTTACTTTGCAGCCGCGCTGCTGGGGCTGGTGACCTGGTGGCTGGAGCGGGATATGCCTTATTCGCCGGAAGAGATGTCGGAGTACTTCCGGCGCATGTTCTTCCGCGGCGCGCGCGGCGCGCTCATCCCAAACGAGGTGACGCCATGACCGGGCTACAGTTTGCAACCTGCCTTTCACCCGTCGCGCCGGATGAAGTTCGGCTGCTGGCAGCCAGCCTGGGCGCCTTTGGTGGGCGCTATAGCGGCGCGGAGCTGCAAGCGTATGATCCCAGACACCAACCACCCGGCGACGCCGACCATACCGGCGACATCTCGAAATCTATACCGGTTCAGGTTCCACCCGCCTTTCGCGATTTTCCCTTTGCCGCCAAAGTATTCTGTGCGGCGCAGGCGGAGGCGCGGGCAGCGCAGGCTGGCGTCCCACTGCTGGTGTGGCTGGATGGCGATACGCTCATCCTGCAGCCGCCGCAGCTTTTCGATTTGCCGCCCGGACTTGACCTGGCGTGCCGACCGGTGCATCACCGCCTGATCGGACCCGCCTGGGGGCAGCCTTTGGATGGCTTCTGGCGGGAAGTTTACCGGGTGTGCAGCGTGCCGGAAGAGCGCCTGTTTTGCATGCTCACACACGTGGAAGAAGACCCCATCCTGCCATACTTCAACGCCGGTCTCCTGGTCGTGCGCCCAGAGGCGGGGCTGTTACGCACCTGGGCAGAAGCTTTCCAGCGGCACGCCCTGGCGGCACCTTTCCAGGCGTTCTATCAGCGGGATGCCCGTTACCGCGTCTTCATCCATCAGGCGTTGCTGGCAGGCGCGCTGCTGAACCGTCTGCGAGCCAATCAGATCAGGGTGCTCCCCGCCGACTACAACTACCCGCTGCACCTGCACCACCAGGTGCCGCCGGAACGTCAACCATCCCGACTGGATGATCTGGTCACGGCGCGCTATGACGGTTGGCAACCGCAACCAGGTTGGCGCGCTTCGCTGCCTGCCGGTCCGGCGCTGGCGCGCTGGTTGGAGGATGACTGGCTGGCAGGGTCACCGCAATCGACCTTGTGATGGCATCTGTTATAATCGCATTGTATGGACAACCGCATTGATGCCATCGGACGTACGGGTCATTTGGGAGGGTAACATGGGCAAGGAAAAAAACAAGGCGAAGAAAAAGGGTGGCGCGAATGAGCATGCTGGCGCACAAGCCCCGGCGACTGCGCAGCCTGCGCCCCGGTACATGGAGGCGCTTGCCCGCGATGAAAAGCCCAGGATGAGCAGCAAGGACTATGAAAAAGAACTGGCGAAGTTGCACATCGAACTGGTCAAACTACAGGAGTGGATCAAATTCAAAGGGCTGAAAGTGGTGGTGGTGTTCGAAGGGCGCGATGCCGCCGGTAAGGGGGGCACCATCAAGCGCATTACCGAACCACTCAATCCGCGTTTTGCGCGTGTGGTGGCGCTGGGCGTGCCAACCGAACGCGAGAAGACCCAATGGTATTTTCAGCGCTATATCCCGTACCTGCCGGCGGCTGGGGAGATGGTGTTCTTCGACCGCTCGTGGTACAACCGCGCCGGGGTGGAACGGGTGATGGGCTTTTGCAGCGATGAGGAGTACCAGGAATTCATGCGCTCCTGTCCGGAATTCGAGCGCATGCTGGTGCGCTCCGGCATCGTCTTGGTCAAATACTGGTTCTCGGTCAGCGATGAGGAGCAGGAACGCCGTTTCCAGGCGCGCATCGACGACCCCACCCGGCGTTGGAAGTTGAGCCCGATGGATATGCAGTCACGCTCGCGCTGGGTGGAATACTCCAAAGCGAAGGATGAAATGTTCCGCTACACCGATATCAAGCAGGCGCCCTGGCATGTGGTCAATTCGGACGATAAGAAGCGCGCCCGCCTCAACTGCATCGCCCACCTGCTCAGTATGATCCCTTACCAGGACCTGACGCCTGAACCAATCGTGCTGCCTCCGCGCCAGGTGGACGAGAGTTATATCCGACCGCCCATCACCGACCAGACCTTCGTGCCGGAGATCTATTAGACCTGATAGTCAGCGAAGCGGGGGGTAGGGCTATTGATGCCGGTAGAAACGGTACGATAAAAGTGCGATAATGGGTGACATACGGAGGTACCGAATGAAGACCGTTGCTCGTTTTCTGGTTCCGCTTGGGTTGCTGGCGCTGGTGTTGGCATGCCTTCCGGGTGGTAAAGTGGCACCCACTGCCACACCGGCAGTCAGCCAAACCGAAACATTACCCCCAGCAACCGCCACGCTGCCGGAGTCTACGGCAACTGCTTCGCCAATTCCGCCAACCGAAGCACCGACCGAGGGTGTGTCGCTGCCCGCCGGGTGGGAGTGGTTTTCCAGCGAGCTGTGCCGCTACCGCATCGGCTATCCGCCCGGCAGCAGCGTGAGCGATGACGACGTCACCGGCTGTTATGTGCGCATTGACCTGCCCGTGGTCGAAGGCACCAACCTGGGCGAAAAGTATCTGGCAATCTACGCCAGTTTTGGCGGAGGCGAGTGCAAGTCGCCCTTTGGCGCCGGTTACGCGCCCAGGGAGACCTCGACCGGCATGCAGGAAATCGGCGGCGACCTGTTCCTGGTGGAAGCCGGGGCTGATGCCGGAGCAGGTAATTACTATGATTGGACTTCCTATTCCACCAGCCAGGGGGATACGTGCGCCTCACTCTCGTTCATGCTGCATTCTACCAATGCCCTGTTCTATGACCCACCCATCCCGGAATTCGACCGGGACGCCGAGAGCGCCATTTTTATACAGATGGTCGAAACGTTCGAATGGCTGGCACCTTAGCGAAACGGACAAGAATAGCCCGCTGCCATGCACCTACGCTTCAACGCCTTCGAAAGTGAGGTGTTGCTCGACCGAACGGTCACCAAGATCGGAGGGGCAAATGATGAGCAGGCAGCGGCAGACTACGTTCCCATTGTTTGCCCAGCGGTGCGGCATGTGAGCCTGGAAAATGAGACTGTCGCCGGGCGCCAGGAGGTATTCATCCTGCCCGACCCAATAGACCAGGCTGCCTTCCAGACAGTAGACGAACTCCTGCCCGGTGTGGACGATGGGGTTGACCCCGCAAGCGGAATGCGGTTTGGCTGTCAGTAGCAGCGGCGTGGCATCTCCCAACGCCATCCCTGCGCCCAGGTCTTCCAGCTCTCCGTGGGGAAAAGATGTGCGCGGGCGCAGACCGTGCTGTTGAAAGACCACGTCTTTGTCCGCGGGGGATGGGTCGAAAAATGCGGTGACGGGCACCCGCAAGGCTGAGGCGAGCTGCTGCAATGTGCTGACATTGGGGGAGGTTTTTTCGTTTTCGATCAGACTGAGGGTGTTGAAGTTCAGACCGCTGATATCCGCCAGCGCGCGGATTGACAACCCCTGGGCGTTTCGCAGTTCCTGCAAACGGCGTCCAATATTTACTTCACGGGTAGCGGGGTTTTCATCCGGGGGTTGCATCAACGCCGTCAAACAATCCCGCCAATGACTTTGTTGCTGGTGGTATGGTTTGGTTCGGGTGCGCGCTTGAGCATCATTCGGCATATCGACTCCTGTGTATTGACAGATAATAATATTATAGTACAATAACGACAATAACAACTAATGAAATGATACAGGTGATATAACAATCAACGCTGCCGGATCAGCCCCATCATAACATTTCCTCCGGAAGATGGGATGATCGAACCGAAGATCGGGTGAAATACTAAAGAAAGTAAGGATGCGAATTGAACAATGATGTCAAATGAATATGCCGGCAACAACAATACCAACCAACATGGAAATGGAAAGGCGATCATGAACGAACCCATTCACGTAACCGACGCGGAATTTGAAAGTTTGGTGCTCCAATCCAGCGTACCGGTCATCGTCGATTTTTGGGCGCCCTGGTGCGCGCCGTGCAGGATGGTCGCGCCCGCGCTGGAGAAACTCGCCAATGAACAGGCGGGAAAACTACTGGTGGCAAAGGTCAACACGGATGAAAATCCCCAATGGGCGATGAAGTAT
>JABLXM010000099.1 GCA_013177815.1 Anaerolineae bacterium
CGATATAAATGCATGCAATGCGGAAGCAAATACACGCCAGTGCAGAAAGCGCGTGGATATGATCTAGAGACGCGCAAGAAAGCCATTCAGATGTATGTAGATGGGATGAACTTGCGACGGATCGGGCGACATCGACTTTTCACTCACCAACCGCTTCAAGGTCTTGCCGCCCACCCCATTCGAACCGCGAAAAAAACAAAAACGAATACCCGCTGAATTGTTCCTTTTGTATCCTATACCGGTACCTTAAAATCAATTCCCCCGTTGGTCTCTACTATCGGCCGTCCATTCCCCAGCCTATTCGTTTCATTCGTTCCTTAATACCGGCACCCCAAAAACGGATGCCAGGCGTACCCACATATAAGCGTTGGATGGCGTTGGCGCGCCACCCAACATATTTTTCTCCGTGTCTCCGTGTCTCTGCGGTTGTTCTTGTGCCATATCGAGATCGCCACGCCGCCTTCCGCGGCTCGCGAAGTAAATCATTCAACTTCGCGAGCGCAGCGCAGCGAAGCGACGCGATTTCCATCCACTGCCTTTCGAGATCGCCACGCCGCCTGCGGCGGCTCGCGAAGAACCCCGTCCAACTTCGCGAGCGCAGCGCAGCGAAGCGACGCGATTTCCATCCACTGCCTTTCGAGATCGCCACGCCGCCTTCGGCGGCTCGCGAAGAACCCCGTCCAACTTCGCGAGCGCAGCGCAGCGAAGCGATCTCCATCCGCTGCCTTTCGAGATCGCCACGCCGCCTTCGCCTCCTCGCAAAGCACCCCATCCCACTTCGCGAGCGCAGCGCAGCGAAGCGATCTCCGTTCACCGCCTTTCGAGATCGCCACGCCGCCGGCGGCGGCTCGCGAAGAACCCTGTCCAACTTCGCGAGTGCAGCGCAGCGACGCGATCTCCATCCACCGCCTTTCGAGATCGCCACGCCGCCGGCGGCGGCTCGCGAAGTGGGTCATTCAACTTCGCGAGCGCAGCGAAGCGACGCGATCTCCATTCACCACCTTTCGAGATCGCCACGCCGCCTGCGGCGGCTCGCGAAGAACCCTGTCCAACTTCGCGAGCTCAGCGCAGCGACGCGATCTCCATCCACCGCCTTTCGAGATCGCCACGCCGCCGGCGGCGGCTCGCGAAGAACCCCGTCCAACTTCGCGAGCTCAGCGCAGCGACGCGATCTCCATCCACCGCCTTTCGAGATCGCCACGCCGCCTGCGGCGGCTCGCGAAGTAATTCGGAGGTTGACCGCCCCTTCGCCCCCCGCCCACCGTCTAATCATCTCTTCTCTCATCGACTTTTTACTTCCTGCTCCAGGGCGGCACAGGCTATCGCCCATCATCCGCCCGGCGTCCTGATGTATAATCAGTCGCAAGTCCTAATGAACCAAACGGATAAGGAGAAGTTCATGTCCTCCGCCCGAACCGTCCGCGCGCCGCGCGGCGCGCAACTGACCTGTAAATCCTGGCTGACCGAAGCCGCCTATCGCATGATCCAGAACAACCTCGATCCCGAGGTGGCGGAGCGCCCGCAAGACCTGGTCGTTTACGGCGGGCGCGGTCAGGCAGCGCGTTCCTGGGAAGCCTTCGACGCCATCCTGGAGAGCCTGAAGCAGTTGGAGGATGACGAGACCCTGCTGGTGCAGTCCGGCAAGCCGGTCGCCGTCTTTCGCACCCACGTGGATGCCCCGCGTGTGTTGATCGCCAATTCCAACCTCGTCCCGCATTGGGCGACCCAGGAACACTTCGACGACCTGGCGCGGCGGGGTTTGATGATGTTTGGTCAGATGACCGCCGGTTCATGGATCTATATCGGCACCCAGGGCATCCTGCAGGGCACCTACGAGACGCTGGGCGCCCTGGCGCGCAAACGGGGTTGGTCTTCGCTCAGAGGAAAGTTCGTGCTGACCGCCGGGCTGGGCGGTATGGGCGGTGCACAACCGCTGGCGGTCACCATGAATGAGGGGGTAGCGTTGGTGGTGGAAGTCGATCCCGACCGCGCCCACCGCCGGCTGGAGACCGGCTACATCGACCTGGTGGTGGATGACCTGGAAGAGGGCATGACGCTGGTGCAGGAAGCCGTCCAGGCGCAAGAGCCGCGTTCCATCGGGTTGATCGGCAACGCTGCCGAGGTCTATCCGCAACTGGCGTTGCGCGGCGTGGTGCCGGACGTGGTCACCGACCAAACCCCGGCGCACGATATCCTGATGTATGTCCCCGCCGGCATGAGCGTGGATGAGGCGGAAGCCATCCGCAAAGATGATCCTAACGGGTACAGCCGGCGCGCGCTTGATAGCATGTCAAAGCATGTGCGTGCCATGTTGGCGTTCCAACGCGCCGGCGCCGAGGTGTTCGACTACGGCAACAACCTGCGCCAGCGCGCCTACGACCACGGCGTCAGCGACGCCTTCGAGTTCCCCGGCTTCGTGCCGGCGTATATCCGTCCGTTGTTCTGTGAAGGCAAAGGTCCCTTCCGCTGGGTGGCGCTCTCCGGTGATCCGGAGGATATCCACCGCACCGACGAAGCCGTCATGGCGCTCTTCCCGCAGGATGAGCACTTGCGGCGCTGGCTGCTCTTGGCGCGCGAGAAGGTGCGTTACCAGGGTCTGCCGGCGCGCATTTGCTGGCTTGGTTATGGCGAACGCGCCCAGGCGGGCTTGAAGTTCAACCAGATGGTTGCCAGCGGCGAGCTCAAAGCGCCCATCGTGATCGGGCGCGACCACCTCGATTCAGGCTCGGTCGCCTCGCCCAACCGCGAGACCGAGGGTATGTTGGATGGCACCGATGCCGTCAGCGATTGGGCTATCCTGAATGCCCTCATCAATGCGGTCAATGGTGCCACCTGGGTGTCTTTTCACCACGGCGGCGGGGTTGGCATTGGCTTCAGCCAGCATGCCGGGCAGGTGATCGTGGCAGATGGAACCCCTGAAGCAGCCCGCCGGTTGGAACGGGTGCTCACCAGCGATCCGGGCATGGGGGTGGTGCGGCACGCAGATGCCGGCTATCCCGAAGCGCTGGCGGCTGCCAGGCGGCATGGCATCAAGATCCCAATGATGAAAGGATAAGGCGTGCGAAACAGGCGCTACTTGTATTTCTTTGCCATGATCCTGGTCGGCGCCGGGCTGGGTCTGTTGTACGCCTGGGTCATCAACCCGGTGCGGTACGTAAATACTCCGCTCTCCAGCCTGCGCCCGGATTACCAGACCGATTGGACCTTGATGGTTGCCGAAGTCTACAGCCAGGAGAACAACCTGCCGCTGGCAAGCGTACGGCTGGCTTACATGAGCGATGATCCTGCCGGTTTGGTGGATGAGTCGTTGCTCACCGCGCGCCAATTGGGGTACAGCCAGCGCGATATCGACCTGCTGCTTGAATTGCAGGGCGCTCTGCAGATCTACCAGCCTCTACCGACCGGAGGTGCGCCATGACCCGCCAACGCGGTCCATGGTATTTGCTCACCGGGTTGGTGATCGGTATCGTGTTGGGGTTGGTTTATGGTTGGCTGATCGACCCGGTGGATTATGTCGATACTTCACCTGACTCGTTGCACCCGGATTTCAAGAATCAATACCGCAGCCTGATCGCGCTTGCTCACCAGTCCAGCGGCGATAACGGGCGCGCGGCTGCGCGCCTGGCGCTGCTGGGAGATGACGACCCGGCTGCTGCGCTGGCGGGGCAGGCGCAACAATTGCTGGCTGCCGGCGGCTCGCAACTGGAGGCGCAAGCCCTCGCCAACCTGGCGGCGGACCTGCGCGGTCAGCCGCAAGTTGCCACGCCGGTGGCGACTATCACCTTGCCCCCCGCTGGCGAAGGCACGCAAGAACCGCCGGTTGCAACTTTGCCGCCCGGCGGCGGGGTCAGCACCGCCACCCGCGTGGCGACCCTCACCATCACGCCGGTTGCCACCTTCACGCCGCGCCGCCTGCCTGCCACACCCACTCGCGGCGCGCCCTTCGCGCCTGAAGGCGAACTCGTAACCGTATGCGACCCATTTCAGCCGCCCGGTCTGCTTCAGGTGATGGTGTTGGATACCTTCGGCGAGCCGCTTCCGGGCATCCGCGTGGAGGTCTCTTGGGCTGGCGGTCAGGACCACTTCTTCACCGGTCTTTATCCGGAGATCAGCCTGGGGTATGGTGATTTCGAGATGCAAGCCGGGGTGGCGTACACCGTGCGGGTGGGCGAAGGCGGTGAGGCGCTCAATAATATTGTGGCGCCGCAGTGCAGTGGTGATTCCGGCGTTTATACCGGCGGGCTGGAAGTCACCTTCAGCCAGTGACTTGGCTGCCAGGGATAGTTCGCAGTGTGGTTGCCCCCAGGTAGATCAGTGGGTGTGCCGCGCCGGTCAGCTCGCGGGCTGACTGCTCTCGGATGCCAGCGCTCGCGCGTAGGACGAGAAATCCAACCCGGTCGGTTGCTGGAACACCCGCAGGTCGAAGTTGGCAGCCGCTGCCAGCAGGTGGTCGAACACTTCCGATTGGATCAGCTCATAATTCAGCCACTCGGTCGTATTGACGAAGAAGTACAGTTCAACCGGCAACCCATTGGGGCTGGGCGCCAGTGTCCGCACCAGGAAGGGCATATCCGGCGTGATGATGATATCGGGGCGCGAGCGCAGGTAGCGCACCGTATAGCGCCGGAAGATTTCGATGTTGGTGATCTGGGGACCATCCAGTGGGGAATCATAATGCTCGTGGTGGGCTTGCTGGTAAGCCAGGATGGCGCCCACCTTATCCTTGACGTAATCGCCGATCAGGTCGATCATGCCCAGGCGCTTCAACATCCCCGGGTCGCAGAACTTGATGGTGTTCATGTCGATATAGATCGAGCGTTGGATGCGCCGCCCGCCGGCTTCTTTCATCCCACGCCAGTTCTTGTACGACACTTCGGTGATGCGATAGGTCGGGATGACGGTGTAGGTCATGTCGAAGTTGCGCACCTTGATGGTGTGCAGGTTGATGTTGACCACGTCGCCGTCCGCCTCGTAGGATGGCACCTCGATCCAGTCACCTTCCTTGATCAGGTCGTTGGAGACGATTTGGATGCTGGCGACCAGCGAGAGCAGCGTGCCCTGGAAGATCAGCAGCAGCACCGCCGTCAGGGCGCCCAACCCGGTCAGCAACACCCCCGGCGATTGCCCGGTCACCAGCGTGACGCTCAAGATGACCGCTACCACCAGCAACAGGATCTTGACGATATCCAGGTAGCCCTGGATGCTGACACCGTTGTAGTTCTTGCCCTTCTCGTACAGTTCGTTGATGGCGTCCAGCAGACCTTGCAGCGTCAAGGTGGCGACCCACAACACCAGCAACAGGCTGGCTTTCTCCACCACTTTGCGGTAATCCGGGAAGAACTGGGCGAAAGCGTAGAACAGCAGCAAGGGCGCCAGCAGTGCCACCCGGTAGGGCTTGATGTGGCGCACAATGATATCGTCCGCCTTAGTGGCGGTGCGTGCCGCCAGCATCACCAGGCTGCGCGCGATCACATTGCGGGTGAAGAAAAAGGTCAACAGGCTGATGCCAATGGCAGCAACTGCTGCCAGCAGGCTGTTCTGTGATACCCAGGTTTGCAAGGCGCTGATGTCCATAATCGTCCCTTATACAAGATTATATGGATAAATTATATCCTAATTACTTGACCGAGGAACGAACGATGCGCCTTTCCTCGCAAGGGCAACCAACGCGGCATGATTTCGCGTTCAGCCCGCCCGGAACCAGCCCAATTCAACTAAAAGGGCGTCCAGTTCGTTTTATTTTTTGTGCCTTGTGGGTTATTGGGTCAACGCCACAAACGTCCCCCACCACTGCGCCGGTAGTCAGCCAGCGCCGTGCGCATGTCCGCCGCATCCTTCCAAAAGGAAGATATCTGGCTGGTGTAGCACGCCACCGCGTCACCCCAGGCAGCCAGGCTTTCCTTGCTTGCGCTCAGGTAATACGGTTGCCAGCCGGCTTCGTGCCAGGGGAGTCCCTGTGTTCGTGGCATGGCGGCGTAGGGATAGTCCGGGTAATACCAAAGGTGCATCCCTAATCCCTCGGCTGCCAGGCGCGTCAAGCGGTGATCGATATGCCCGCCGATTGTCACCGGGCAGACCACCCGTGCGCCCACTGGTAGTTCCGCCGCCAGCATGGCGCGTAGGTCTGCCAGCAGCCGGCGTTCCAGCAGCGGGTTGCCGCCGAACAGGTCTTCGTCCGAGGTGATGCGTGGTCCGCCGTCCAGGGGGTGCGAGCGGTAGATGCAATCTGGCAGGTTGAAGTGGCGCGGCTGCGCGCCCAGCCGTCGGCAGGCGCACAGGTCCTCCTGACGGCGCGCCGGCACCGGGTTGTTGCCCGCCGACCAGCGCTTGTGCAACGCCGAAGCGAGGGTCGAGAGTTGGGCGCCGGGCGGTGGGTCGCCCGCGAAGATCGTCCAGATCTCGACCGGGTCACCGCGCCGGGTCAGGCGCCAGATCAAACCGCCGCAGGAGAGGGCGGCATCGTCCAGGTGTGGGGAGAGGAAGATCCATTGCATACGTTGGTTTATACCACAGCGGTCGAATGGTGACGCAAAATGCAGCCTGCGGGCTGGCACGCACCGGCAGGGCGGGACGCATCACTCTAAAAGTGTATCCGTTTTCAAGTCATGACCTTTGATTGTTGCAGCCTGTTCCCCGCGGGGCTATAATGTTTCTGTAGTAAATTCAACCGCTGGAGCGCTTATTATGTCACCTTATGTGATCGCTATTCTCGCCGCGCTGGCTATCCTCGTTGTGATTCTGCTGGCGCGAACCTTCTCTGCCTCCGCCAAGCCGGAGCCGTTCCCCCCAGCAGAACCGGTGAGCGTAGACGCGGAAAAATTAGCCGGGCAACTTTCTCGGGCGGTGCAGATCCAAACCGTTTCCACTGAACAGAATGAGCCCCCGCCTGTCAAGGCGCTGCACCAGTTCCAGGATTGGATGAAGAAGACCTACCCGCGCCTGCACAAGACCCTCAAGCGTCAGGTCATCAGCGAGTATTCGTTGCTCTATACCTGGCAGGGCAGCGACCCGGGGCTCAAACCGGTCCTGTTCGCCGCCCATCAGGATGTTGTGCCGGTCGACCCCGCCAGCGAGTCTGCCTGGACGCAGCCACCGTTCGGCGGTGTCATCGCCGATGGCTACGTGTGGGGGCGCGGCGCGATGGATATGAAGCACCAACTGGTGGCATTGTTGCACACCGTTGAAGCGCTGATCGAAAGCGGCTACCAGCCCCAGCGCACTATTCTGCTGGCTTTCGGTCATGATGAGGAGATCGGAGGGTTGAAGGGCGCCAAACAGATCGCGGCTCACCTCAAAGCGCAGGGCATCGAATTAGAGGCGCTGCTGGATGAAGGCTTGGCGATCGTGGAAGGTTACCTGCCGGGCATCAGCCAGCCGATAGCGCTGGTGGGCGCTTCGGAGAAGGGTTACCTCTCGACCGAATTGAGCGTGGAAGCCGCGCCCGGTCACGCATCCATGCCGCCCAGGAACACTGCCATCGGCGTGCTGGCTGCCGGCTTGACCAAACTGGAGCGCAATCCTTACCCGGCGCATTTGGCGGGCATGGCGCAGCTCTTCGCTTCCCTGGGCGATACCGCGCCATTCCTTTACCGCTTGCTGTTCTCCAACCTGTGGCTGTTCGGTGGACTGGTCGAGCGCTTCGTCACCCGTTCGCCTCAATCCAGCGCAGCGGTGCGAACCACCCAGGCGATCACCATCATCTCCGGCGGCATCAAGGACAATATCCTGCCGCGCCAGGCAAAAGCCGTCATCAACCATCGCTTGATTCCGGGCGATTCGATCGACTTCGTCATGGATCGCATGCGGCGGACGATGGACGACGAACGCATCAAGGTAACCCCGCTGGAAGGCAACGCCTGGGAAGCCATCCCAGCCGCCGAACTGGAATCGGACCAGTACCAAATGCTCAAGACCGCCATGCGGCAGACTTTTGGCTCGCTGCCAATGGCGCCGTTCATCATGCTGGGCGCCACCGATTCGCGCCATTACGCCATCGTCTGCCGGCGCATCTTCCGCTTCTCGCCTATGCTGATGTCCATGGCAGACAAGGACCGCGTCCACGGCATCGATGAACGCATTAGCATCCAGACGCTGACGAAGATGGTCGAATTCTTCACCCGACTGATGCGCGCCTGGGGGCAGGGATAAAACAACCTTGACCCGCACCACCCGGCTTTGGACCGTGTTGGCGGGGATGGCGCTGCTGCTGACCGGCTGCGACCTCTCCGCCATCATGCCGACGCCGGCGCAGTTCCCAACCCTCACGTCGTTGCCATCTGATATCCCCAGTTCCACCCCCATCCCGACCGATACGCCCACCGCCACACCCACCCGGGTGACGCCGGCGGCATTGGGCACCGGCTTGCCGCCATCCAAAGCGCTTGCCGGCGGGTCGCCGGGCGAACTGACCCTGCTTGCCGAGTGGGGTTCCGGTCTGGCGCAGCAGGTCGCCTGGTCGCCGGATGGCGCCTGGTTGGGGGTGGCTGCCAGCCGTGGTGTGCAGGTCTATCATGCCGATACGCTGGAACTGGCAACGCTGTTGCTGAAGGGACAATTGGTGCGCTCGCTGGTGTTCTCACCGGACGGCGCGCGCCTGGCAGCCGGGCTGGATGAAGGCGTTGCGGCGGTGTACAGCCTGCCGGAAGGGCGGCTGGTGTGGCGCGCCCGCCTGGCGGCGAAACCGCTGCTCAGCCTGGCGTTCTCGCCCGCTGGCGACTTGCTGGCAGCCGGCGCGGTCGATGGCGAGGTCAGCGTGTGGCAGGCGGGAAACGGTGAACCGCATCAGGCGCTTGGGCGCCATTCGGGGGCGGCGCAGCGGGTGGCGTTCATCCGGGATGGCGCGGCGCTGCTCTCCTGGTCGCAGCGCGAGCAGCCCTACATTTGGCGGTTGCAGGATGGCAAACGGCTGGATGACTTCTATATCGGTGCCAACCCCGGCGGTGGCAGCGCAGCAGGCTTGAGCGTGAGCGCCGATGGCGCGCTGGTAGCCGCCGCGCAGGGTGAGCGGGTGCGCCTGATGCGCGCCGGCGACAACACCACCCTGGCAACCATCGGCGGCTTTGCCAGCCCGGTGCTGGCGCAGGCTGTTTCCGATGATGGCAGCGTGATCGCCGCGGCGGTGGCGGGCGAGGTGCAGGTGTGGTCCAGCCAGCCGGCGGCTTTGCTGGCGCGCTTTCCGCTGGATGTGCCGGGTGATAGCGTGCACCTGGCGGTCTCGCCGGATGGTGCCCAGGTGGTTGTGCTGGGCGATCACCTGCAGCTCTGGACCATTGCTGAGGGGCAGGCGCTCGATCAGACCGCGACGGTCTACGCCACCGATTTTCACCTGGCGGGTTTTCTGGATCCGGTGGTTGGCAACTGGTGGAACGGCGCCAGCGACGGTTCCCTTTCTGCCCGCGACCTGCAAACCGGTGCGCCGCTGGCGGGAGTCATCCCGCTGGGGATACGCCCGGCAGCCATCGTCTATGCGCCGGGGGGCGGCTGGGCGGCGCTTGCGCAAGGCAACAAGATACAGGTGTGGCAGGCACAGCCGGGCGAGGCTGCGGCGCTGCGTTACACTTTGAGCGGGCACAGACTAACGGTCACCAGCCTGGCGATCTCTGCGGACGAGCGCTGGCTGGCAAGCGGTTCAACCGATGGCACCGCCCGCCTGTGGGATCTGGCAAGCGGCGAGGCTGGCGCGCTGCTGGAGATCGGCGACGCGGTCGGTTGGGTGCAGTTCTCGCCGGATGGCGGCTGGCTGGCGGCTTGCGCCCACCAGCGCATCCGGCTGTGGGAGGTGGACGGCGGCGCGCCGGTGGACGAATTTGACGGTTACGCTCTGGCGTTCCAGAGCGGGGGAGATGTACTGGCGGTGGCTGGCTTTGAGCAGGGCGAACCGGTGGTGTGGCTGCGGCAGGTGGGCAAGGCTGCGTCGCTGGCGTCTCTGCCGGTGGATGCCTACCGGCTGGCGTTTGCCCCAGCCGGTGACCAATTGCTGGCAGCCGGTGACACGCTGAGCCTTTTTACGGTCCCGGGGGGACAACTGGTATCCCAGGTCGCCCTGGACACGCCGTTGCGGGCGGCGGTTTTTCTGCCCGGCGGCGAACGCGTGCTGGGCGCAGCCTGGGATGGCGTCTTGACGGTCTACGAGGTGCCGTAAATAGTCTGGTTCGAAAAAAAGTTAGCGCGGTGTGAGATCGGCGCGTAGCACAAAGCGATCGATCGCGCCCATGCGGTACTTGTATTCTTCATCGCCGCGCATGAAGTCGAAGGCTTCGCGCCCGTTTTCGATCGCCCAACGCAGGATGTAAGAGACCAACACCCAGCCGGGTGAATATGCCAGGTAATCCCGATTGAAGCCGGAATTGTAGACCCACAGGCGGTTGAGGTAATCGAACGAGTAGTACGCCGCGGCTTTATGCCCGTCGATTTCCAGGAATGCCAGGTGAAGGCAGCCTGCTTCGAAGGCGCAACGAATTCCCGCTGCCATCATCTGGCGCATGGCGGGGGACAGGAATTTTTCCTTGTCCGGGTCCTGCGCCATCAGGCTGATGAAGGCGTCGATTTCAGCCTCCAGCGTGTCAGCCTCCTGAACGGTGTACCAGCGCGTGGGCACACCGGATTCTTCCAACCGGCGCGCCTTGCGGCGGATCTCGTGGCGCTGTTTCTTGTCGACCCCCGCCAGGTAGGTTTCCCAATCGTGGGGCAGCGGGATATAGGGTGAGTGCGACAGTCGTTCGGCGCTGTAACCCCAACCGGCGGCGGCAGCAGCGGCTTCCAGCGCCGGCAGGGTGGGCGAGGACTCGAGCACGTTGAAGAACGAGAGCTTTTGCCAGGCAGGCAGCCCGGCGACTGGCAGGAAGTCGATCAGCGCGCGGGTGAATTGTGGCAGGTCATCCGGCGCGCACAACAGGTCGAGATAATCCGAGATATCGATGCTGCCCAGCAGCATCAGAGTCGCCCGGTCGTTGTGGCGGGCATGGAAGAGCGGTGCGACGCCCACCAGGGCGCCGTCGCGCTGGGCGGTGATCAGCGCCAGGGTCGCATCCTGCCATTCGCCGCCGCCGCGGGTTTGCCACCAGGTTTGCTGGTATTCGTGGCGCAGGAAGGGCACGTGCGAGGCGCTGCGCGCCAAGAGCGCATTCCATTCATCTTTAAGTTCGGTTGGAAAGTCAGTGTGTAGGGTCAATTGCATTGGGTGATTATACAATGGCAGGCGCCGATGGGTGTAATGTGTAGATCGTTTTTAGCTGGTATAAAACAGCGATTACAAGTGAAGTGCGAAGCGAGGAACCTGGATGGTTGCAAACGCCTACTGGGGTGGTGGTTTGCGGCGCAGAGCGCTCAATGCCACCATCAGCAATCCCACGCCGCAGATGGCGATCAACCCATAACCGAACGTGCGCCGGCTGTCGCTACCGGATTGCAAACCGGGTAGTTGTGGCAACAGCGGCGGGCGGGTGGGTGTGGAAGTGATGGTGGGTGTGCCGGTCGCCCGGGTGGGTTCGATTGTACGGCTGGGTCGTGCAGTGCGGGTGGGCGGGCGAGCCGTATTGGTGGTGGTGGGTGAGATGGTGGGCGTGGCAGCCCCGCGCACCAGCAAGGTCTGCCCGACGTAAACGGTGGTGTTGCTG